>JAYULP010000136.1:0-12937 GCA_043763445.1 Polaromonas sp. | reverse complement strand
ATCCCTAGGCCGTCGGTGGCATTGCAGTGAAAAAATGGTGGCTACTGCGGCGTAATCGTCACATCGGTTGCCGGCCGCCCTGCTGGGAAATAACGCAGCAAAATCGCTTGTGTTGCCGCCACTGCGGCGCTGCCTTTGGCCGCGTCATAGCTCGCTACATTTGCTTTGTACCAGCCGTAGGAGTACAGCGGATTGCCATTGTCCAAGGCGTCAAAATTGCTGTGAATCGTCCGCATGTGGGTTTGAAAGCTTGCATTGGTCAGTGGAATTAAGCCCTTGTAGCGAACAATACGGTCGTAGATGCGTTGTGATTGTGGCAAGTTCGCCGCTTTGATGGCAGCCGCTAACGCAGTAGCATTGTCTGGCTGCGTGCCCCAGAAGTGAATCAGCGGGGTTAAGTCGACGCCTGCAGACTTGGACAAGCTCAAAATACGTTGATCGTCGCCGCTGAGTGTGGTGACTGTGACGGTTGCATTTTCAGTCGCAATATTGGACTTTTTATGCGTCAGTGCCACGGCCTCCCATCCGAATAGACCAGCGATTTCTACATACTTCGCGTGGCCCCGGTGCTGATAACGCACTTCGTTGTACTCACTGTCGGTTGTGTCCATCGGCAGGTTGTTGCGGTAGTTGGCGCGTACCATCCAGCCAATCGCTACTTGGTCCCGGGTGCATGTGCCGTCACCGTCGTTCACAAGTGACGTGGAAAACGCAGAGTCGAGGTTTTGCCCAAACTTGACGTTGTCAACATAGGCTTTGAGTATGTGCAGCGATGACTCTACCTCACTTGAAAAGCCTGGCATTGCCTGTGCATGCCCTAGCTCATGGAACTCAGTGTCGCTGGCCGGCGTAGACGGGTCGCGAAGCCACCAAAAATTACTGTTTCCGTCCTGCGGGCTGCTAGGGTTGTAGCCCACATTTACTTGCGGATAACCGGGTGCATAAACACCTGCTGCGATGCTGGTGTCCATTTGCAGGTAAAGCACCACATTGTTGCGTCGCAACGGGTAGCCGAGTACCTCGGAGACACCGTCCATGGCTTTGTCCCACTTTGCCAGCAAAGGGGTCATGTCGCTCTGTGCGTAAATCATTGAGCGCGGCACATTCATCATGAACTTGTCGGTTTCAAAATCAGCCCAAGGGCCTGGGTTTAAACGCTCAACTGCCCACTCGGCAGCAGTTGTTGTGTGCAAACTGGTGCGGGAAAACAAAGGCGAGCGTACCGCGTTCGCAATGCCCACCGACACCGTACCTGCGCTAGCCTTGTACGGCACGACGAGGTAAATACCGCCGCCAAACGGATTGAAAATCCGCATTGTTTTGTTGTTGATTGGATAGGACTTGCTAACCCGGTCGAAACGCTCGCGCCCGGATTTGTTCAGCGCGTGGGCTCCCACCATGATCTCAAAGCCCTGGTTAACCAAGGCATCAGGCACCGTTACAGTAGCAATGCTGCCTGGTGCCAAATAGTAGCCAGTGGGCCGGCGAAGCGGCAACCTCGACGCTAGCGTGCTGTTGCCATAGTCAGCGGCCATCGTGGCGTTAATTTGAACGGCACGAGGCGTCACGGGGTCCACTGGCGGCGCCACCGCACCGGGAAAATAAGCCGCAGTTTTGTAGGCGAACTTGTCAAAAAGAACAGGGTATTTTGCGATTAAGTCGGTGGTAACGGCATCATGAAACCCCTGCTGTATCGAGTAGACAGCGCGGCTTGCTTCAAAACCGTCAGTGGTTGCCGAACAATTTGCGAATCCTACCGGTGCCTTTGGGTTAACAAAAAACGGGCCGGTGGTGGCTTCGTAGGCAGTGACGATTTGCCCGGCCGCCTTAAGCAAAGAAGCATCTGCGCCAAGATAGCCGCGCTCTGTATCAAGGGTCAGTCGCTGCATATTGAGTTGTGCAGCAGTCAGCTTTAGCTTGCCGGTGACATGGGCCTTGATCCACGCCAGGCTGCTGGCTAAAGCGTTTTTGGAAGCGGCCGCGTCGGTGGGCCTGTAGTAGCCTTGCTTAAACTCACCGTAGGCTGGGTCGCCAAAGACAGATGGCGTCAATGTGACGGCGCCGGTTAAGTTGTATCTGATGCTGTAGGCGCCTGGCACACCGTAGGCTACGTCGCTCGCCTGAGTCAGGTTGCAGGTGTCGTAGTCCGAGCCGCAATGCACGAAGCCGCTAGGCAGTCCCGGTGATGTGCGGTCGCCACACGGTGCGGCGGTGGTGCCAGCGTCGCCAGTGGGCTCGGCAAGGTCGCTAATATCAGCGTATGCAATCGTTGTCGCAGCACCGGGAGCACTGCTCGGGCTGCCGGCGGCGTTTGAACCGCTGGTACTGGTTGTGCTAACAGCGCTAACAGCGCTAACAGCGCTAGCCGCGCTGTCTGGGCTGCCGCCTGAGCACGACATCAAAAGCGTAGCCGAACAGGCAAAGGCGGCTCGTACAAAGTTCATAAAAAGACTCGGTTAGTTGCACTGCAAAATCATATGTTGTCACCCACGTGGTTGTAACCGATGTGGCGTTGAAAAAACAGCTGGTATTTCCACACCACACATGGAAAATGTTGTGACAAACTGTTTTTATTTTTTGATGCTGGTAAGTGCGCGGGGTTTCAGGTTCGGTTTTGCTGTCTTCGCCGCAAAAGTAAAAACTCTGAAACTGCCAACTGTCCGCGCCAAAGCGCAAATAACAACACGGCGCAACTTTTCAGACCGCTTATGCTTTGGCGCTGGCGGTGGATGCATAGCGAATCGGTGGAGCCTGGAGCACGGCTACGGTACAGACGGTTGTGCAAGCGAAAAAAGCGGCCCCGGCCGGTGTGGTGATCGGCAACAACTGCACAAGTCGCGCTGGCTAAGTCAAGTGCGTCAAGTGCGTCAATTGCGTCAATTGCGTTAATTGCACAAGTTGCATGAGCTGCATGAGCTGCGCGTGAAACTCTGGTATTTGAAAATTAACGCCCTGCCGCTCAGTGGCGCGTTGGGTTGTTTAGCCCACGCTTTGGCATTAAAGGCGGCACCTTGGTATGCAGTTTTCGTGTTGACTCTGCTGTGACGCTGGCGGCGTGCACCAGCACACTGGATACTTGCGGCAAGGCGCTCTACAGCGGGGCGCTCTATGGGTTGTCGCCAGCGGGCGACTTAAAAACGCGCTGCAAAAGCTGTAACCTGGCTGATCGGCCCCAACCAATTGCCAGGAGCCTGTTTGCGCTGAGTGTGTCCAGACCTGCCCAGCACAGACGAACCCTCCGGCCAGCTTGGCGGTAAGCGCGTCAAAAAGTGCGCGCTTGATAAGGCCAGATCAACAGCAATGCGCTCCGGCTGGCTTCACTGCACAAACAGGGCAGTGCGGATCACGGGTTATTTGCACCTCACTCCAGGCCATAGCTCGACCGTCGAGCATCAGCAGCCGGCCGGTAAGGGCTCGCCCTACGCCGCAAATCAGCTTGAGCGCTTCAGCGGCCTGCATGCAGCCAATGATGCCAACCAGCGGGGCGAAAACACCCATCGTGGCGCAGCGCTCTTCCTCGAGCAACGCCGAGTCGGGAAACAGGCAGGCATAGCACGGGGACCTTGGCTCGCGCGCATCAAACACCGACACTTGGCCGTCAAAGCGAATCGCCGCGCCCGACACCAATGGCTTTTGGTGCTGTACGCAAGCCCGGTTAATGGTGTGCCGTGTCGCGAAATTGTCGGTGCAGTCCACCACCACATCCGACTGTGCCACCAGTGCACCGAGCGATTGCTCGTCAGCCCGCTCAACAAGAGCTTGAACCACCACATCGGGATTAATTGCTTGCGCCGCGTCCCGTATTGAGCCGGCTTTGGGCCGGCCTAGGTGTGCAACATCATGAGCCACTTGGCGCTGAAGGTTAGACAACTCCACACAGTCAGGGTCCACCACAGTGAGATGCCCCACACCGGCACTGGCCAAATACAGCACCACCGGCGAGCCTAACCCGCCCGCGCCAACAACCAATACCCGGGCCAGCAGCAGCAGTTGCTGCCCCTCAATGCCGACCTCATCCAAAAAGATATGGCGCGAGTACCGCAGCAACTGGTCATCGGTCATCGGTCACCAGCGCTAAAGCGGGTCGGCGCGCCAACTGCGTCTGAATAGTGTCCAACCATGTGCGGCAGTGTGCGTTTGACCCAGACCATCACAGCGGTTAAGACATAACAATCAGTTGTCCCTTTTCGTATTCTTGTCTTCGACTACTGCCGTTTTACTGACCAGCACCGGGCGACCTTTGAGCTTGTTAATCGCCTGCGCCAGCTGAAAATCTTTGTCGCTGCCAAGCTCGGGGAGTCGGCGCTGTTCTGGCGTTTTTTTGGCTTCCTCTTCAAGTCGCTTGAGTGCTTCTTCGCGTGCCTTTTCACGGCCCGTATCTTTGACTTCTGCGCCTTGGCCGCTGTTCAAATGTTTTTCAAGGTCAGCTTCGCGTGTGCGCAGGGCGGCAAACGGGCTGCCTTCGGCGGTGTCGTCTACCAAAACGTCTGGAACGATGCCCTTGGCTTGAATCGACTTGCCGCTGGGCGTGTAGTAGCGGGCAGTAGTCAGTTTGATGCCGGTATCCGGCCCGAGCGGGCGCACCGTTTGTACCGAGCCTTTGCCAAATGTTTGCGTGCCCATGATGGTGCCGCGTTTGTAGTCTTGCAAGGCACCCGCGACAATTTCGCTGGCCGATGCAGAGCCTTCGTTTACCAGCACTACCAGTGGCACGGTTTTGAGCGCAGCTGGCAAAACTTTCAAGGGGTCACCGCCACTGCGCCGCTGATAAAACTCGGGCGATGCCTTGAAGGTAAATTTACTCTCTGCAAGCTGGCCGTTGGTAGACACGACGGTTACGTTTTCTGGCAAAAACGCGGCTGAAATAGCCACAGCCGCATCAAGCAGACCGCCTGGGTCGTTGCGTAAATCCAGCACCAACCCTTTGAGGTTGGGCTCTTGTTTGTAGATCTGCTCGACTTTGATGACAAAGTCGTCAACCGTGCGTTCCTGAAACTGGCTCAACCGAACCCAGGCATAGCCCGGCTCCACGACCTTGCCGCGAACCGACTGCGTGCGGATTTCCTCGCGTGTGATGGACACCGGAAATGTCCGGTTTTCGTCCTTGCGAAAAATCGTCAACATCACCTTGGTCTTTGGCTCACCGCGCATTTTTTTGACCGCTTCGTTCAGGCTAAGGCCTTTGACCGGAGCGTCGTCAATGCGGGTGATCAGATCGTTAGGTTTGAGGCCAGCGCGGTCCGCCGGCGAGCCTTCTATTGGCGAGACAACTTTGACCAGTCCGTCTTCTTGGCTAATTTCGATGCCAACGCCGACAAATCGACCAGAGGTGCCTTCTCGAAATTCCTTGTAGGATTTTTTGTCGAAGTAAACCGAATGTGGGTCTAGGCTCGAGACCATGCCAGAGATCGCATCGGTAATTAGCTTTTTCTCGTCTACCGGCTCTACATAGTCGGACTTGACCATACCGAACACCGCTGCGAGTTGCTGAAGTTCTTCGAGCGGCAACGGTGCAAGTCCGCCGCGTGCGACGGCCTGCAATTGAACTGTGGTGAGCGCGCCGGCCATCGCACCCATCGAAATCCAACCTGCTATCTTGAGCTTTCGACCCATAAAAAACACCTTAAAAATCCACAAAAGCCCAGCTGCACTTAGCCTGAGTCGCTGCAATATACACCTAGGAGAAAAACCGTTGGTTTCAGTTTCAAAGCGCAAACGGCAAGGGTGTTCAAAAGTACCGCTTTAGCACCCAAATCCGTTGGTTTTTCGAGCGCACCGGTTCTGTTTAGCTGACTTCTGAGCCAGATCTCCGGCTCAGGCTTTGCCTTGCGCGCTGACGGCAGCCGCTGCTTTTTCCGCCGCAGCGGTGTCGCCAAGGTAGTAGTGACGCAGCGGTTTGAGGTCGCCGCCAAGCTCGTACACCAGCGGTATGCCGTTGGGAATATTCAGGCGGACGATGGCGTCGTCTGAAATGTTGTCCAAGTACTTGACCAGCGCAC
Source organism: Polaromonas sp. (assembly GCA_043763445.1). Lineage (GTDB taxonomy): Bacteria > Pseudomonadota > Gammaproteobacteria > Burkholderiales > Burkholderiaceae_C > Polaromonas. The sequence continues at coordinate 6,938 of JAYULP010000136.1, read as the reverse complement.
GAATTGAGTTGCCGTGGGCGGCGACCACCACGCGTTTTCCGGCTTTCAGCGCCGGGACGATGGCATCGCTCCAAAACGGCATGACGCGCTCGACGGTGTCCTTGAGGCATTCGGTCAGCGGCACCTGGTGGCTCGCCAGCTTGGTATACCGCCGGTCGCCGCGCTCGCTGCGCTCGTCCGTTGCAGCCATGGCAGGCGGCGGCGTGTCGTAACTGCGACGCCACACCAGCACCTGGTCGTCGCCGTACTTTTTGGCGGTCTCACTCTTGTTCAACCCCTGTAGTGCGCCGTAGTGGCGCTCGTTGAGTCGCCAGCTGTGTACCACCGGCAGCCAGGTGCGGTCCATTTCGTCCAGCACATGCCACAGCGTGCGGGTAGCGCGCTTGAGCACGCTGGTGTAGGCCACGTCGAAGTCATAGCCCCCGGCGTGGAGCAACTGGCCGGCCAGCTTGGCCTGGGCAACACCCGTGGCGGTCAGGTCCACATCGGTCCAGCCGGTAAAGCGGTTTTCAAGATTCCAGGTGGACTCGCCGTGGCGAATCAACACAAGCTTGTGGGCGGTTTGTGGCATGTAAAAAGCTTTTAAGGTGTGCTTGCGCGCATTGAATTGGGGTTCAGGCCAGGCGCTTTAGACACCGGCCACCGCCGCATTCTAAAATCACGGGTGTTTGTAATTTATTGACGAAAGCTCATGTGAAATTTTTTTTCGACAACTGGATGCTGATTTCGCTCGCGCTGACGTCTGGCGCCATGCTGGTGTGGCCGCTGGTCGCCCAGGGCATGAACGCCGGCGCGCTGTCCGCCAGCGGGGCGGTGCAATTGATTAACCGCCAAAAAGCGGTGGTCATTGATGTTAGCGAGGCTGACGAGTTTGGCGCTTTGCACGTTGGCGGTGCCAAAAACATTCCCTTCGGCCAGCTTGAGGAAAAGCTCCCATCGGCAGTAAAAAACAAGGGTCTGCCGCTGATTTTAGTTTGCCCCACCGGCGCACGGGCCGGACGTGCGGTCGCGGTGGCCAAAAAGCTGGGCTACGACCATGCCCAAGCGCTAGGCGGGGGCTTGAAAGCCTGGAAAGAGGCAAATTTGCCTTTGGAAAAAGCCTGACCAGGCCTGAGCTAAAGTCACGCTATTGATACTGGCCGCGCAGGCGCTTGGATGCACCGGACGGCCACAAGAAAGAATTGATTCATGCAGACCGTGAAAATCTACACCACCGGCACATGCCCGTATTGCATCCAAGCCAAGAAATTGCTGGCAGCGCGCGGCGTCACGCAGCTCGAGGAAATCCGGGTTGACCAAGCCCCGGGCGAACGCCAGAACATGAGCGACATCACCGGACGCCGGACGGTGCCGCAAATTTTCATTGGTGAGCACCATATTGGCGGCTGCGACGACTTAGTAGCGCTCGACGCTAAAGGCGGCCTGGTGCCAATGCTCAATGCTGCCTAAGCGTGTGAACGCCTGAGCCCGACTGCCGGCTAAGCCCGGCGTCGCCAGCCCCCCCGTTTGAGCTGCCTCACACCAAAAAACCGTAAGTTGGCGGTGGCGGCATATTTATCCTGTTACCCGTTACCTTTTACCTTTTCATACTGAAAGATCACCATGGCCGAAGCTACTCTTGACCCTGTATTCCAGATTCAACGCGTCTACCTCAAAGAGGCGTCACTTGAGCAGCCTAATTCACCGGAGATTTTGCTAAACCAAGAGCAGCCAGCGGTGGACATTCAATTGGGCGTCGCGGCTGCGCCGATTGCTGAGGGCTTGTTCGAGGTCACTGTGACGGCTACCGTGCACACCAAAATTGCCGACAAAACCATGTTTTTAGTCGAGGCTAAACAAGCCGGTATTTTTGAAATCCGCAACATGCCGCAAGAGCAACTCAATGCGATTTTGGGTATTGCCTGCCCGCAAATCGTCTACCCCTATTTGCGCAGCAATGTAGCCGATGTAGTGCAGCGCGGTGGTTTCCCCCCGGTACACATGGCGGAGATCAACTTCCAAGGTATGTACGAACAGCAACAAGCGGCGGCTGCACAGTCTGCACTGGCCACGCCTGCGCCCGAACAGATCGTCGTTTAAGGCCGAGCCGTTGTTAGTTGACATGCCGCTGATGGCCGCATCGAGACCCGACACGCCGTGAACATTTTGATTGTTGGCGCCGGCGCCTGGGGTACCGCGTTGGCGGTGAATGCCGCCACGGCAGCAACCGCTGCTGGTGCTTGCCACCAGGTGAGACTTTGGGCGCGTGATGCGGAGCTGGTGCAGACCCTGCAGACGCAGCGCGCCAATCCGCGCTACTTGCCAGACGTGCGCTTGCCCGACACGCTGCAGGTTCGAGGTGGTGGTTTGTTGTTGCTTGAAGCGCTTGAAGGGCAAGACCTGGTGGTGATTGCCACGCCTATGTCGGCGCTGCGCGGCATGTTGCAGGCCTTGCAGGATTGCAGTGTTCCGGTGGCTTGGCTCAGCAAGGGGTTTGAGACCCCGGCGGCGAGCCTCGCAATGGCTAAAAATGGCGAATCTAAAACGTTTGGGCTTCTTGCCCACGAGATACTTGCATCTGTTGCTCCTTATTTAAGAGCAGGGGTATTGAGCGGCCCAAGTTTTGCGCAGGAGGTGGCATGCGGCCAGCCGACCGCGCTGGTGGCCGCCAGTGAACATGCGGCGGTGCGTGACGCGCTCGTCGCAGCTTTTCACGGCCCAGCACTGCGGGTGTATGCCAATGACGATGTTGTGGGCGTCGAGGTGGGCGGCGCGGTTAAAAATGTGCTGGCGATTGCCGCTGGCTTGTGTGACGGCCTGCAGCTCGGATTGAACGCCCGGGCTGCACTGATCACGCGGGGGCTTGCTGAAATGACCCGCCTAGGTGTGGCGTTGGGCGCACGCGCTGAAACATTTACCGGGCTGTCTGGCCTAGGTGACCTGGTATTGACGGCCACTGGCGACCTGAGTCGAAACCGCAAGGTGGGCTTGGCGCTGGCAGCCGGGCAACCGTTGGCCCAAGCGGTGGCCTGCCTTGGTCATGTGGCGGAGGGGGTGTACTGCGCTCGAGTCGTGGTGCAGCGGGCCGAGGCGTTGGGCGTTGACATGCCGATTTCCCAAGGCGTGGTGGCGTTGCTTGACGGGCAGATCACCCCGGCACAGGCAGTTGCTGCGCTGATGGGGCGGAACCCTGCAGCAGAGGCTGGCCACGCTTGAAGTGCTTCGCAGTGCTCCTTAATCAATAGCTGCCCAATGTTTAAATACGACGGCTACAGTGCTATTTGGCTTAAAAACAGGTGATTTTGAGCCGCCAAAGCCATCGCTGGCCGCCGGCGGTGGCGTTTTCAGCCCAGCAAACAAAATGACAAGGACTGCAACGTGTTCAAAAATGTGATGGTCTACCGAGTCAGCCCCAGTTGGGCCCTGTCGCTAGAGCAGCTTGAAGCGCAGCTGCAAAGCGCTGCATTTGTGGCGTGCGGCCCGACGCAGGAGCGGGCGGTTGGCTGGGTGCCCCCGCGCGGCGACGACAACGGCGCGTTGGTCGAGTCTGTTGACGGGCATTGGCTGCTCAAGCTGATGATGGAGTCTAAAGCGGTGCCAGGCTCGGTCATCAACCGCAAAACCAAAGAGCGCGCGGCGAAAATTGAAGCGGCTACTGGCAGAAAGCCAGGCAAAAAAGAGACGAAAGAGCTCAAGGACGAGGCGCGCTTGAGCTTGTTGCCCATGGCGTTTACCAAGCAAGCGCTCATCACGGTGTGGGTTGATGCTGGTGCGCGGCTGGTCATGATTGATGCGGCCAGTCAGGGCAAGGCCGATGAGGTCCTCACCCAGTTGGCCAAGGCGATGGACAACCTTGGCGCGATGCCGATGCAAACCACGGTATCGCCAGCGTCTGCCATGGCCGAGTGGCTGGCAAGCCAAACGCCACCGGCTGAGTTCAGTATTGACCGTGAATGCGAACTCAAGGCGTCTGACGACTCCAAGGCGGTGGTGCGCTACGCCCGCCACGCGCTGGATATCGACGAGGTTCAGCAACACATTCGCACGGGCAAGGTGCCCACACGCTTAGCTATGACCTGGCAAGGGCGGGTGTCGTTTTTACTCAGCGACCTGCTGCAGATCAAAAAGCTGGCGTTTGTCGATGGCCTGCTGAACGGCGATGGCTCGGCCGGAAAAGACGACCGCTTTGACGCAGATGCCGCCATTGCCACCGGCGAGATCCGCAAGCTGATTGCAGCGCTGGTCGCCGCTCTTGGGGGTGAGCTGACGATTGGCGTAGCGGCAGCTGAAGCGGTGAAGCCCGTCTTGACGCTACCGCCCACACCGCCTACCGCGACAACTCCAGCCGTGTGGGACACGCCGCCGTTTTAGGCGCTGGCGCTTAGATTTCCCGGTTGTCGATCAGCCGGGTATTGCCGAGCTTGGCCGCACCCAGTACGACCAGCGGCACGCCCGCGAGCTCGCCGCTTGGCATTTGCAGATCGGTGCGGCGGCGCACTGTCAGGTAGTCCGGTTTCCAGCCGCGCCGGGCCAATGCTTGCATCGCTTGCGCCTCCAGACTGGGTAAGTCAGGGCTCGCTACGCTGCGCGCCGCTTCGCCAAGGTGTGCCAGCGCCCGGGCAAGCTCGGCGGCTTCTTGCCGCTCGCTCGCGCTCAAATAGCTATTGCGAGACGACAGCGCCAGCCCGTCGCCTGCGCGCTGCGTCTCCCCTGCCAAAATCTCGATCGGTAACGCAAACTGTTGAACCATCCGGCGCACCACCATCAGCTGTTGATAGTCTTTTTTGCCAAAAGCGGCAATGCCGGCGGGCATACCGGCAAACACGCATGAAAACAACTTCAGCACGACAGTGCAGACGCCAATGAAAAAGCCGGGCCTGAAGTGGCCTTCGAGCATGTCGCCGAGGTCCGTGGCCGGGTATACCTTGAAGGTTTGCGGCTGGGGGTAAAGGTCTTTTTCGCGCGGTGCAAACAGCACATCACAGCCTGCAGCCTGCAGCCGCTGAGCATCAGCTTGCAGTGTGCGCGGGTAGCTGTCAAAGTCCTCGTGCGGCGCAAACTGCAGCCGGTTTACAAAAATGCTGGACACCGCGGCGTCGCCCAGCGGCTGGGCTTGCTGCACCAGCGCAATATGGCCGTCATGCAAGTTGCCCATGGTGGGGACAAACGACGGTTTTTGAAAACCGCGCAGCGCTGCCCTCAGCTCCGCGATGGTATGAACAATGTGCATGAAGGTGCTGCAGCGCTAGCAGGTTAGGGCGTGCGTGTGGTCAATGGGGTGGTAGCCAGCGGCCCGGGCCTTGCCTTGTCGGCGCTACCAGGCGTGCAGGGCGTTGTCTGGAAAGCGCCCGGCTTTGACGGCCTTGACATAAGTTTCCATGGCGCCGCGCACGCTGTGCGTGTGGTTATCGTCGTCAGCCATGAAATTGTGGACAAACTTAGCCATCTTGCCCAGATTCAGGCCCAGCATGTCATGCAGCACCAGCACTTGGCCGGATGTGCCGCTGCCCGCGCCAATACCGATGGTGGGGCAGCGCGTCAGCGTCTGCGTCAGGCTTGCTGACAAGGCTGCAGGCACCATCTCTAGCACCAGCATGGCGGCGCCAGCAGCTTCAAGCGCGTGTGCATCCCGTTGAAGCGTTGCCGCTGCCTCTTCAGTTTTTCCTTGTACCCGGTAGCCACCCAAGGCATGCACCGTTTGCGGTGTTAGCCCCAAGTGGGCGCAAACCGGAATACCGCGCTCTACCAAAAACCGCACGACCTCGGTGGTCCAGCCGCCCCCTTCGAGCTTAACCATGTGTGCGCCAGCCTGCATCAGCGTTACAGCGCTGCGCAGCGCCTGCTCTTTAGACTCATGGTAAGCGCCAAAAGGCAAGTCGCTGACAAGCCACGCTACGCTGTGGGATCGGCGCAGCCCGTTGGCTACGCACTCGGTGTGGTGGCGCATGGTTTGAAGCGTGACGCCAACGGTGCTGGACAGCCCTTGGCAAACCATGCCCAGCGAGTCGCCGACCAAAATGCATTCGACACCAGCCGCATCGGCTACGGCTGCAAAGGTGGCGTCGTAAGCGGTCAACATCGTGATTTTTTCACCGCTGGCGTGCATTTCACGCAGGCGCGGCAGGCTCATCGGCTTGCGGTTTGACGGCGTGGACGCCGGCGGCAGTGTGCCGTAAGGGGTGGCAGACGCCGGGGTCAAGGCGGTTGTGGTCATAGCGGGCCTGTGGTGTGTTGGCAGTTCACGGGCGCAGCGGCTTTCATGCCCAGCCGCGCCATCAGGCTCACGTCCGCCTGTGTGTCGGGGTTGCCGGTGGTCAGCAGTTTGTCGCCGTAAAAAATGGAGTTGGCGCCAGCGAGAAAACACAGCGCCTGAATGGCGTCGCCCATTTGCTGCCGGCCAGCTGACAGGCGTACCCGTGCCGTTGGCATGGTGATGCGGGCCACTGCAATGGTGCGGACAAACTCGAACGGGTCCAGGTCGGCTTGCCCGGCCAGCGGCGTACCTTGGACTTTGACTAAGTTGTTGATCGGCACTGATTCCGGGTAGGGCGACAGGTTTGCCAGCTCGGCTACCAGGCCAGCGCGTTGGCGGCGGGTCTCGCCCATGCCGACAATGCCGCCGCTGCAGACCTTGACGCCAGCGCTGCGGACGCGGCTCAAGGTGTCCAGACGGTCCTGAAAGTCACGCGTGGTAATGATGTCGCCATAAAAGTCTGGCGCACTGTCCAGGTTGTGGTTGTAGTAGTCCAGACCGGCGCTTTGCAGCGTCTGGGCGTGGCCGTCCTCGAGCATGCCCAAGGTAGCGCAGGTCTCTAGCCCTAGCGCTTTGACCCCACGCACCAGTTCGGCGACTTTTTCAATGTCGCGGTCTTTCGGTGAGCGCCAAGCCGCACCCATGCAAAACCGGGTAGCGCCAGCGGCTTGGGCGCGCCTAGCGGCGTCCAGCACGGCCTCAAGCG
>JAYULP010000135.1:0-5383 GCA_043763445.1 Polaromonas sp. | reverse complement strand
ATTTGATTTTATTTCTTCATTGACCTTGCCCTGGATTCCGTAGTCCATAATTGAGTCCATGAGTAGGCTTGCCTGGAAAGCCGTTTGCTTTCCAATTGCATCCGGTTGGCGTAAGCCAGCGTCAAATTCAACCGGTCGCCGCAACTCTCCAATCGTGAAGGTGTTTATTGGGCGAGCCGCATGGCGAATGCAAAAGCCAGCAGGGACGTTGTCAACTACATCATCAACTTCTATAACGCCGTGCGGCTGTACCCAACAATGGGCAACTTGTCACCCATTGCTTTGCAGCATCGATTGGTCTCTAAAAAACCTATTGCCGCAGTCGAACTAACTTAATCACTGCCTAACCTTGCAACCCCAGACTTCTGAAGTTCAGCTTGGTATACCGGAGGTGGGCAGGTCAACATGCCCGATGCGTGCATGGGGCCACGCCGACAACCGGCCGGTTCATGGCGAGAGATATGTTGACCTTTGGTTTAAGTTTGTCATCATGAACGGCACCTTGGAATTTTCGTGGCGCGGTATTAGGCGGTAGGCGCAATCTGCACATCACACTCTGATATCGCGTGGGCCGACAGCGTGTCAAGGGTACGAAGGTGTTCGTACAGCGGCGTGAAATCTGGTGCAGTGAGGTCGAGCAATTGCTTAAAACTTTCAATTACAAAATACGTCGCTTGGTAGCTGTCTATGGTGTAGCGCGTTCGCATAATGCGTAGCACATCGATCAGCAGTCGCTGCGGAGCGGGACTTTCCACAGCATATTGCAATTCACCTGCTGAACTCAAAATACCTGCGCCGTAGGCGCGCAGCCCTTCTTTTTGGCGTATGAGTCCAAACTCAATGGTGTACCAGTACAGACGTGAGAGTTGTTCGCAGGCGTTGAGCTGGTGCGCCTTTAGGCCGCCTTGTCCATAGGCCTGCATGTGGTGGGCAAACACTGGATTAAACAACAACGGCACATGTCCGAACAGGTCATGAAAAACGTCTGGCTCCACAATGTAGTCAAGCTCGTTTGGCGTGCGAATCCAGTCAGTTACCGGAAATTTACGGTGAGCTAAAAATGAAAAAAAGGGTACTTCTGGAATTAAGCCTGGCACAGCGACAATTTCCCAGCCCGTTGCTTTAGACAGGCGGTCGTTGATCTCGTCGAATCGCGGGATTCGATTCTTGGCCCCTAACAACGGCAGTGCGGCGATAAATTCGTCACAGGCCAGACCTGGCAACAAAGCCGTTTGCCTGTCGTACAGACGGCGATAAGTATCATGGTCTGACGCACTGTAGGCCGCATAGTTTTGCGGACAGCTGTAGTCGGCTGCGACTTGTCCTTGCCTTAAATAGTCGCCACGCGGTAATCGTTTTGACTCGCCATAGGGTGCTGGTGTCGGTGACATGGTTTGAGGCTTGCCTCTAGGCTGCTTTTGTTGTCTTTAAGGTTTAACTTTAGAGTTAACCTTACACTTAAAGTTTGACTTTGTCAGACCTAAAAAGTTGTTGCCAGTGACCCTTGCCGGCCTAAAGACAGCCCGTACACCTGAGCCGCGATGGAGCCATGATCAAAGCCAAAATTATTTTGAGAGCATTGCTCAACGCCGGTGGGGCATTTTTTCGCTCACCAGTTGTCCGGCGGCGGGTGTCGGTGTCCGACACCAGTCCAGCAGCACCCGCGCTGGTGCCGATTCGGTCGGTCGAGCCCGACCAGTGCGAACAAATAGCGACTCATTTGCTGGCATTGGACGCGCAGGACCGGTATCTGCGTTTTGGTTACGCCGCTAATGACGCGCAAATTGCGCGCTACGTAGATGGTCTTAATTTCGAGCGCGATGAGATTTTTGGAATTTATGACCGCAAAATCCGGTTGATCGCTGTGGCGCATTTGGCGTTTTCCACCAATCCCGAGCTTGAAAGTTGTGCGGAGTTCGGCGTGTCAGTCCTCAAGCAGGCACGCGGTCGCGGCTATGGTTCGCGGTTGTTTGATCGCGCCGTCATTCACGGGCGCAACGAAGGCGTTGACATGATGTTCATTCATGCGCTGAGCGAAAACACAGCCATGCTCAATATTGTCCGCAAGGCGGGCGCAACAATTGAGCGCGAAGGCGCCGAAAGTGAAGCTTATCTGGTGCTATCAGCCGCTGATCTTGGCTCACGAATCAGTGAATTGGTGGACCAGCAAATTGCACAAACCGACTACCGCCTGAAAACGCAGGCTAAGCAATTTTGGGACTTTCTGGCCACACTGCAGGCCGCACGGTGCGGCTTGCGCGAGGGCCGTCGTGAGCAGCCGCCAACGTAGGCGGTAGGGCGCTGGCCGTTGCGGCGTGCCAGCAGCACCAATTGCTGAGGTTGGAGCATGTGCTGCAGTTTGTAATGCGCGCTGTTAAGGGCGCCCGATTAAAAGCGCTTAGTTGAAAGTGCCTGTTGGCCCAGTCCTGTGAGGCGAGAAAAAATTATTTTTCTCCGCTCGCCCTGAGCTTGTCGAGCCGCTTGTTTGTGCTGGGCAGACCTTCGATGAGCCGAGCGCAAACGCAGACTCAGTACAGCATTGGCCTGGACCAATAACGGCGGCCTTGCTACAGCGCTTGAGCGCAGCGGTAGATAACGCCTTGCGCGCAGTGCTGTTTGAATGCACCGCCAGCGCCCCCACTACACTACAGGTTGTCCTAACTACCGAACACCTGTGTGTCCGACACCCCTCCCAGTCGATCTTCCAAGCATGAAGACAAACGCGGCTTTTTGCAAAAAGTCGCTGAAATGCTCCACCCCGGTCCGGATTCAAAAGATGAGCTGATCGAGACCCTGGTCGAGGCGCAAGACAACCATGTTATCGGCGCACAAAGCCGTGAAATGCTCGAGGGCGTTATCCGTATGTCCGACATGACGGCTGGCGATGTCATGGTGGCCGCGCCTCGCATGGACTTGGTCAATATTGATGCGCCGTTCGATGCCCTGTTGCACCTGATCATTGACACGGCGCACTCGCGGTTCCCGGTTTATGAGCGCAACAAAGAAAACATTATTGGCATCCTCATGGCCAAGGATCTGCTGAAGTTGCAACGAGCGCCTGACCTGCACATCAAGGCACTCCTGCGCCCAGCGGTGTTTGTGCCAGAGAGCAAGGGCTTGAACGATTTGTTGCGCGAGTTTCGCGGCAATCGCAATCATCTGGCCATCGTCATTGACGAGTTCGGGCGCGTTGCCGGCCTGATCACGATTGAGGACGTGCTGGAGCAAATCGTCGGTGAGATTGAAGACGAGTTTGATGTGGCCGAGGATGCCGGCGACATTTTTGGCTTGCCTGACCGCTCGTTTCGCGTAAGCGGGGACACATCAATTCAAAGGGTGAGTGAGGCATTCGGCGTCAAACTGATTGACGCTGACTTTGACACCATTGGCGGGCTGGTAGCGCATGAAATGGGCCATGTCCCCAGGCGCGGCGAACATCACGCGCTGCAAGGCTTGCAATTTACTGTGCTGCACACCAAGGGCGGCGCGGTGCGCTGGTTCAAAGTGTCACCGGTAGCTAGCCGACCTTGAGCGCCCGCTGCACCGCGATAACCAGTGCCCGCACCACGACCTTCAAGCGCGTGCTGAGCACCTCGCCCACACCATTACCGGCCTGGCTAAGCGTCGCCATGATTTGCGCCGGCTTGGCTCACGCCGCCAGCGTCGCCTGGCCTTTTGCGGCGGTGGATCTCGGTGTCGGCGTGTTGGTACAAGGCCAGGCGCTCTGGTGGCTGCAGTTGCTCGCGCTGGCTGGCTTGGTGCTGGGGCTCAAACGCTGCGCCACGGTGCGGCAGAGCGCCTGGCTCGGCTGGGTGTTCGCCACCGCCATGCAGTGCGGCACCTGGTGGTGGCTGTTCACGTCGCTGCATGTGTATGGTGGTTTGGCGTCGCCCCTGGCGGTTGCGGCTGTTGTCGGCCTCGCGGGGTTCCTTGGGCTTTACTATGCGGCAATTTTTGGTCTTTTTATTAGTCTAGCCCCCGTTTCTATTGCTTGGCGCGCTATTGTTTTTGCTTTTTTGTGGATGGCGGCAGAACTGGCCAGAGTGCAGTTTTTTACTGGATTTCCTTGGGGCGAGGGCGGTTACGCGCAGCTCGACGGCCCGTTTGTGAACTTGTCCAAGTTAGTCGGAGTGCACGGACTGACCCTGGGCGCGGCGCTGCTGGCGGCGCTGCTCGCTGGCTTGGTGTCTGCGCGACGCCTGCACTGCTGGACAGCAGCGCTAACGGCGACCGGCGTGTTGTTGGCGGGCGCAGGCAGTGCGGCCTTGCAGCTGACCAGCAACGGTGGCTCGACTTTTACTGCACCGCTGCCCTCGGCATCGCCGTTTACGGTCACCCTGCTGCAGGGTAATATTTCACAAGATGAAAAGTTTATCGGCACAACTGGTGTTCCTGACGCGTTGAGTTGGTACGGCCGCCAGCTGATGGCAGCCAACAGCGCGCTGGTGGTCACGCCTGAAACTGCGCTGCCCTTGTTGCCCGAGCAACTGCCGGACGGCTACATTGACGCGCTAATCGAGCGTTTTACCGCGCCGCAGTTTGCAGGCGGCGAGCGAACGGCGGCGCTCATCGGTATTGTGCTGGGCAGCAGCCAGCTGGGTTACACCAACTCGGCAATAGGCCTTAAGCCGGCTGAGCCAATGGCGTTTGGTGCGACGTCGGCTCCTGCCCCCCCGCCGGTGCTGTACCGTTACAACAAGCACCACTTGGTGCCGTTTGGCGAGTTTGTGCATCCGCTGTTCAAGTGGTTTTTGGCGGTTGTAGACATGCCGCTGTCGGACTTCAATACCGGCGCAGTCAATCAGCCGTCATTTGATTGGCAGGGCCAGCGAATCGCGCCGAATATTTGTTATGAAGATTTGTTTGGCGAGGAGTTGGCCGCTCGCTTTGTAAATGCCTCTGAGGCGCCAACGCTGTTTGTCAATCTCAGCAACATCGCGTGGTTTGGCGACTCGCTCGCTATTGACCAGCACCTGAATATTTCACGCGTTCGCGCGATAGAGTTTGAGCGGCCGATGCTGCGCGCAACCAACACGGGGGCGACGGCGGTAATTGATGCACGCGGTGAGGTCACGCACGCCCTGCCGCGCCTGAGCCGTGGCTCGCTGCAGGCAACGGTGGTTGGACGCACTGGCGTCACCCCCTATGCCTGGTGGGTAGGCCGACTAGGGTTGTGGCCTTGGTGGGTGATGGCTGCCGCCGTTGTTTTGCTAGCACTTGCACGCCGCCGCCAGCTGGCGCTTCAAAGGCCAGCGCGCCCGGGCGACGAGTCATGATTTAGGACCGATAGGGCCACAGCCAGTATGTAGCCGTTGTCGCTGTCATGCACGCGCTGAAACGGGCAGGGCGCGCGGCCTGAGTTTGCAGGCGATACTTAAGCCTG
>JAYULP010000134.1:0-2172 GCA_043763445.1 Polaromonas sp. | reverse complement strand
TGCATCGCCATTTCAGCGACGATACCAACACCCAAACCCAAACGAACGTAGGTTTTGATGACGTCCGAGTCAATGGCCTCCAGCGCAATACGCGGCTGCAGCTTTTTGGCCGCAAACGCTTGATCAATTCGGGTACGTCCGGTGAACGACGGGTGGTAGGTAATTAGCGGCTCTTGGGCCAAGTCCGCCAGCGTGATGTCCGCTTTGCGCGCCAGCGGATGGTCACTGGGCACAACCAGCATATGCTGCCACTCGTAGCAGGGCAGGGTGACCAGCTCGGCGTAATGCGTCAGCGACTCAGTGGCAATGCCAATTTCAGCGACTTCATCTATCAGCATACGAGCGACCTGGTCGGGCGAGCCTTGGTGCAAACTGACATTGACTTTTGGAAACGCTTGCCTGAGTCGCGCCACCGGCTGCGGCAGCACATAACGCGCTTGTGTATGGGTAGTAGCAATCGACAAAGTGCCACTGTCCTGTGCCGAAAACTGCTCCCCAATGCGTTTGAGGTTGCCGACCTCTCGCATGATGATTTCAATACTGGCCAGCACATGCGCGCCGGGCTCGGTTACCCGTTTGAGACGTTTGCCATGGCGGGCAAAAACCTCCACGCCTAGCTCTTCTTCCAGCTCAATGATGGCTTTGGAAACGCCGGGCTGTGAGGTGTGCAGAACGCGGGCGGTCTCAGTCAAGTTGAGGTTACGGCGTACGGCCTCCTGGACAAAACGGAACTGGTGGAGGTTCATATCAAATCGAAGCAATTGAAGGCTTAAATTATGCCTTTTTGGCGCTGCAAACGCTGGATTCAAGCCAAGGCAATACGGGCCAATAGCGTAGTCACCTCGGCATGTTCACCGGCCGTAAGCAGCAGGTCGAACTGGAGGTGCGGATGTGCTGCACGCACTTCGCTCATCAGCACCGGCAGGTCTTGCCTGGCGTGCTTACCCACACCAAAAAACAGCGGAAACACCTTCAGGTGCTGCGCGCCGCCAGCCACAAGCGCCGCGGCAGCCTCGGCCAGTGACGGCGAGCACAGCTCCAAGTAGGCGCACAGTACCGCAATCCGTGGCTGCTGCAGTCTAATTTCAGCGGCAACAGCTTCGATAGGCAGCCGCCACAACGGGTCACGCGAGCCGTGCGCGAACAAAATCACGGCATGTTGCACAGCAGGCGTCGCCGCTACGGTTTGAACAGCAAGAGCTAGAAAATTCACAGCATTTACCTGGCGAGGGAGTCAAAAAAAGCTGGCAGCATAGCGGGCAAGCATTGAAAAATTCTGCACTGGTGCCACAGCACCTAGCGCCGCAGCACCAGCCAGCCAAACGCACCAAGCGATGCGGCCATGTAGATCAAGCCGGGCGTAGCCGCTGCAAGCCATGGTACCCAGCTGCGCAGGTTGCCTATGTAGCCAAAAACGTTGTTCAGCATAAAAAAGCTGATGCCAATCATCACCCCGGCAAATACATAGCTTGCGATGCCGCCCGAGCGAAAGTGCAAATAAGCAAAAGGCAGCGCCAGCACTACCATGACCAAGCAACTCAGGGGGTAAAACACTTTTTTCCAAAACTCAATCTCGTAGCGCTGCGCTGTTTGTCCGTTGACCTCCAAGTGACGGATATAGCGGTACAAGTCAATCGTGCGCATGCGCTCTGGCTTGAGTAGCGCTACCGAGATCATCTCCGCAGTAAGCTCGGTTTGCCATTGCACAGTGGACTGAAAGGTTCGGCTGACTTGTGCAGCTTTGCGCACGGCAGCATCGGGCTGCACTAGCGGCACCGTTGCCATCGCTGGAACAAGAAAATCGGTTCGCACTGCATTTTGCAAACGCCAGCTCTGGCGGTTCAAGAAAGTGGCCATCGGTGCTTGTGTTGTCGCCGCAATGCGCCCTTGGGCGTCAAACTCGAAAATTTGCACGCCGCGCATGGCGTTGGCGGGCGTGAGCTCTTTAACATTAACGATATAGCTGGCGTTGGCCTTTTTCTCTTTCAGCCACGCACCTGTTTGGCCAACAGTGATTTTTTCCTGATAACGGCCTTTTAAAAGCTGCGCCAGCCGCTCAGACGCTGGCGCGAGGTAGTCGCCAACTGCAAAAGTGAACATCACAAAAAACGCACCCAACGTCAGTAGCAGCTTGAGCGCCCGCCATGGGCCAAGACCGCTGGTGCGCAAAAT
>JAYULP010000133.1:0-5384 GCA_043763445.1 Polaromonas sp. | reverse complement strand
AGCCTTTTTCGATCTGATTTTTGTCTGATCATTTCTCCAGCTTTGCGCTTGAAAGGGATTAAGCCGTGAACATCAACGCAACCCTGTTTCTGCAGGCCGTTGTTTTTGCGATATTGGTGTGGTTCACGATGAAATTCGTGTGGCCACCCATCACAAAAGCATTGGACGAGCGGGCTCAGAAAATAGCCGACGGTTTGGCTGCTGCCGACAAGGCCAAGTCTGAACTCACCTCCGCTAACACGCGGGTTGAGCAAGCGCTGGCCAAGTCGCGCAGTGAAGCGACCGCACGCATGGCTGAAACCGAGCGCCGTGGCCAGATCATGATCGAAGAAGCTAAAGCCAAGGCGGTCGAAGAAGGCAATAAAATTGTTGCTTCCGCCAGAGCCGAGGCCGAACAACAAACCGTTAAAGCGCGCGAATCACTGCGCGAGCAAGTCGCGGCACTGGCGATCAAAGGCGCCGAGCAAATTTTGCGCAAGGAAGTCAATGCTACTGTGCATGCCGACTTGCTCGGACGCCTCAAAGCTGAACTCTGAGCTTTGTCCCCCTTGCCTTGCCCCACCGACATCAAGCGAGTAACTTTATGGCCGAATTAGCCACGATTGCCCGACCCTACGCCGAGGCCTTGTTCAAGGCGTCAGTTCTGGATTTGGCCGCAACAGCCATTTGGCTTGACGAGTTGTCAGCGATTGCAGCGAATGCGCAGCTGCAGCAGTTTGCTAGCAGCCCTAGTGTGTCTAGCGCTCAGATTTTGAATGTTTTTACCGGTGTAGCAAAGTCTACTTTGCCTGCTGCCGCAACAAACTTTCTGGGCGTTGTGATCGACAACGAACGTGTGAGTGCGCTGCCTGAAATTGCTGGTCAGTTCCGCGCTTTGATGATGCACACCCATGGGTCTTCTGATGCTGTGGTGTACAGCGCCTTCGCGCTGGACGCTGCAGCTTTGACAGACCTTGCTGTCACGCTTGAAAAACGCTTCGCCCGCAAGCTCAACCTGAGCGTAGAGCTGGAGCCCGAATTGATCGGTGGCGTGCGCGTTGTGGTGGGCGATGAGGTGTTGGACACTTCCGTCAAAGCCTGCTTAGAACAAATGAAAGCGGCACTGATGGCGTGACGTTGCGCTTCGCGTAACTTTGACTGTCAACCTTGCCACGCCACGCGTAGCCCATTTAGCCCAATAACCTAGAAAGAAGGAAAGAGTCATGCAACTCAATCCCGCAGAGATTTCTGAACTGATCAAGAGCCGCATTGAAGGCCTAGCAGTCAGTGCCGATATCCGCAACCAAGGCACCATCGTGTCGGTAACGGACGGCATTGTGCGTATCCACGGTTTGTCCGATGTGATGCAGGGCGAGATGCTGGAGTTTGCCTCCACAGCAGATGGCACCCCAACATTTGGCTTGGCTTTGAATTTAGAGCGCGACTCAGTCGGCTCGGTGATTTTGGGTGAGTACGAGCATCTTGCCGAAGGCGACACCGTCAAGTGCACAGGCCGTATTCTTGAGGTGCCGGTTGGCCCTGAGCTGTTGGGTCGCGTGGTCAATGCGTTGGGTCAGCCGATTGATGGCAAGGGACCGATCAACGCCAAGATGACCGACGTCATTGAAAAAGTCGCTCCAGGCGTGATTGCCCGCAAGTCGGTGGACCAGCCGTTGCAAACTGGCCTGAAGTCGATTGACGCCATGGTTCCGGTGGGTCGTGGCCAGCGTGAGCTGATCATTGGTGACCGACAGACGGGCAAAACGGCTGTTGCCATCGACGCCATCATTAACCAAAAAGGCAAAGGCGTGTACTGCGTGTATGTCGCGATTGGTCAAAAGGCCTCGTCGATTAAAAACGTGGTGCGCTCGCTTGAGCAGGCCGGAGCGATGGCCTACACGATTGTTGTGGCAGCCTCGGCGTCCGAGTCGGCGGCCATGCAGTATGTGAGCGCCTACTCGGGCTGCACGATGGGAGAGTATTTCCGCGACCGTGGTGAAGATGCGTTGATCGTGTACGACGACTTGTCCAAGCAAGCCGTCGCTTACCGTCAGGTCTCTTTGCTGCTGCGTCGGCCACCTGGCCGTGAAGCCTATCCCGGCGATGTGTTTTATCTTCACAGCCGCTTGCTCGAGCGTGCCGCTCGGGTCAATGAAAAGTACGTCACTGACTTCACCAAAGGTGCTGTTACCGGAAAAACCGGCTCGCTCACCGCATTGCCGATCATTGAGACTCAGGCCGGTGATGTGTCGGCTTTCGTTCCTACCAACGTAATTTCGATCACTGATGGTCAGATTTTTCTGGAAACCAGTCTGTTCAATGCCGGTATTCGGCCGGCAATCAACGCCGGTATTTCGGTGTCCCGCGTCGGTGGTGCGGCCCAGACTAAGCTGATTAAAAATTTGTCGGGCGGCATTCGTACTGACTTGGCGCAGTACCGAGAATTAGCTGCGTTTGCGCAGTTTGCATCGGACCTGGACGAAGCCACCCGCAAGCAACTGGACCGCGGTGCCCGTGTGACCGAGTTGCTCAAGCAGGCGCAGTACTCACCGCTGTCGATCTCCAACATGGGCGCCACACTGTTTGCAGTGAACAAGGGTTTCATGGACGACATCGAAGTCAAACGCGTGTTGGCGTTCGAGCACGGCCTGCACGGCTGGCTCAAAGACAACCACGCGGCGCTGATGACCAAGTTGGAAGCCAACAAGGCGATGGACAAGGACGCTGAGGCTGAGTTGACTTCCGCTGTAGTTGCCTTCAAGAAGTCGTTTGCCTAAAACTCGTTTGCCCGCCGCCTGTTTGCAGGTGAGCAGGCATTCAGGTAACCATCCAACTTCCAGAAACCTCTAGGACACCCTATGGCAGCAGGCAAGGAAATACGCGGCAAGATCAAGTCGGTGGAAAACACCAAAAAGATCACTAAGGCCATGGAAATGGTGGCCGCCTCCAAAATGCGTAAGGCGCAAGAACGGATGCGTGCCGCCCGCCCGTACAGCGACAAAATCCGCAACATCACGGCCAACCTTAGTCAGGCGAACCCGGAGTACACCCATCCGTTCATGTCGAGCAATGACGCCAAAACCACAGGTTTTGTAGTGGTCACAACCGACAAGGGCTTGTGCGGTGGTTTGAACACCAATTTGTTGCGCGCATTGACCATCAAACTCAAAGAGCTACAGGCTATTGGTCAAGACGCACAGTCGGTAGCGATTGGCAATAAAGGCTTCGGATTTCTCAACCGGATTGGCGCTAAGGTGGTGTCTCACGCCACGCAGCTCGGTGACAAGCCGATGCTCGACAAACTGATTGGCCCGGTCAAGGTGCTGCTCGATGCATACAACGAGGGCAAGATTCATGCGGTCTACCTTTGCTACACAAAGTTCGTCAACACCATGCGCCAAGAAGCAGTTATTGAGCAGTTGCTGCCATTGACAGCAGACCGCCTTCAGGCTGACAAAGGCCAACATGGCTGGGACTACCTCTATGAGCCTGACGCCCAGACGGTGATTGACGACTTGCTGGTGCGCTATGTCGAAGCGCTGGTGTACCAAGCAGTGGCTGAAAACATGGCGTCCGAGCAGTCGGCGCGCATGGTGGCCATGAAGTCAGCCACCGACAACGCGGGCAGCGTGATTGGCGAGCTCAAGCTGATCTACAACAAGACACGTCAAGCCGCGATTACGAAAGAGCTTTCGGAAATCGTCGCTGGTGCCGCAGCGGTCTGACCTGCGACGGCCGATTTACAAGATTTAAAGAACTCAAAAGGACCCCATCATGGCTCAAGAGAATTCAGTAGTGAACATCCATGCTCAGGGCAAGATTGTTCAGTGTATTGGTGCGGTGGTTGACGTGGAGTTTGCCCGTAACCAGATGCCGAAGATTTATGACGCCCTCAAAATGGAAGGCTCGGCCTTGACGCTGGAAGTCCAGCAGCAGCTGGGTGACGGTATTGTGCGCACGATTGCGCTGGGCACGTCTGACGGCCTGCGTCGCGGCAATATGGTCTACAACACCGGCGCGAACATCACGGTTCCCGTGGGTAAAGCTACTCTCGGCCGCATTATGGACGTGCTGGGTGCGCCGATTGATGAGCGTGGCCCGGTTGACCAAACCCTGACCGCCCCGATTCACCGCAAAGCGCCAGCATATGACGAGCTAAGCCCATCGCAGGAGTTGCTGGAAACTGGCATCAAGGTGATTGACTTGGTGTGTCCGTTTGCCAAAGGCGGCAAGGTCGGCTTGTTTGGCGGCGCTGGCGTCGGCAAGACGGTGAACATGATGGAGCTCATCAACAACATCGCCAAGGCGCACTCGGGCTTGTCTGTGTTTGCTGGGGTAGGTGAGCGAACCCGTGAGGGCAACGACTTTTATCATGAGATGGCGGACTCCGGCGTTGTGAACCTCGAGAATCTCGAAGAGTCCAAGGTTGCCATGGTTTACGGCCAAATGAATGAGCCCCCGGGCAACCGTTTGCGTGTGGCGTTGACCGGCTTGACGATTGCGGAGTCGTTCCGCGACGAAGGCCGCGACGTGCTGTTTTTTGTGGACAACATCTACCGCTACACCCTTGCCGGCACCGAAGTGTCTGCGCTGCTGGGCCGTATGCCTTCCGCTGTGGGTTATCAGCCAACACTGGCCGAGGAAATGGGCCGTTTGCAAGAGCGGATCACGTCCACCAAAGTGGGCTCCATCACCTCCATTCAAGCCGTCTATGTGCCAGCCGATGACTTGACTGATCCGTCGCCCGCCACCACATTTGCCCACCTTGACTCCACTGTTGTGCTGTCACGCGACATTGCGTCGCTGGGTATCTACCCAGCGGTTGACCCACTGGACTCGACTAGCCGCCAGCTGTCACCTGCCGTTGTCGGTGAAGACCACTACAACACGGCCCGCGCGGTGCAAGGCACGCTGCAGCGCTACAAAGAGTTGCGCGACATTATTGCGATTTTGGGCATGGACGAATTGGCGCCTGAAGACAAACTGGCGGTTGCGCGTGCGCGCAAAATTCAACGCTTTTTGTCGCAGCCTTTTCACGTTGCCGAAGTGTTCACTGGCTCGCCAGGCAAGTACGTCAGTTTGGCCGAAACCATTCGCGGCTTCAAGATGATTGTGGCGGGCGAGTGCGATCATCTGCCAGAGCAGGCCTTCTACATGGTGGGCACCATCGACGAGGCTTTCGAGAAAGCCAAGAAGGTTTAAGTCATGGACGCTGTGCACACCATCCACGTCGATGTTGTCAGCGCCGAAGAGCTGATCTTTTCGGGCGAAGCCAGGTTCGTCGCATTGCCTGGTGAGTCGGGTGAGTTGGGCATTTACCCGCGCCACACGCCGCTGATCACCCGCATCAAGCCGGGGGCTGTGCGTATCGAGAAGGCTGACGGCACGGAGGAGTTTGTGTTTGT
>JAYULP010000132.1:0-2174 GCA_043763445.1 Polaromonas sp. | reverse complement strand
GCAAATTCAGTGCCACTGCCAGCACCGTGATCAGCACTACCAGCCCTAACACCAGCGTGTAGTCACGGTTGGCCGCGCCATTGACAATCAGTTTGCCGATCCCCGGCAGCGAGAACACGGTCTCGGTCACCAAAGCCGAGGTGATGGACGAAATCGCCAACGGGCCAATCACTGAGACAACTGGCAGCAATGCCGGCCGCAAGGCATGGCGCAGCACTACCACCCGCAACGGCAGGCCCTTGGCGCGTGCCGTTCGAATGAAGTTACTGTGCATGACTTCAATCAGGCTACCGCGCATCATTTTGCCGATAGTGGCGACGTTAATAAAGGTCAGCAAGGCTACCGGCAACACCAAAAAGCGCACTTGAAAGTCGTCCCAGCCGCCCGCTGGCAGCCAGCGCAGCCAAAGCGCAAACACCAAGATCAACACCGGCCCGATGACAAAGCTCGGGAATGCGCTGCCAATGTTGCCAATGAACATAACCGCGTAGTCCGCCGGGCTGTTCTGGCGCAGCGCAGCAACAATGCCCAGGCCGATGCCGATCACAACCGACAGCACCATCGAGATTCCACCAATGGCCAGCGACACTGGCAGTGCCTGTGCCACCAGGTCGTTGACTGACCAGTCAGCGTAACGAAATGACGCCCCCAAGTCGCCTTGCAAAAGACTCTTTAAATACAGCAAATACTGCTGCCACAGCGGCAGATCAAGATGGTATTTGGCCTGCAGGTTAGCCAGCACGGCAGCGGACACCTGGCGCTCAGTGTCAAAAGGCCCGCCCGGTGTGGCATGCAGCAACAAATAGCAAGTCGATATAACGACCAGCAGCGTCGGGACAGCCGCTAGCAGGCGGCGCAAAGTGTAGGACCACATATTGAGCTTGTTTGAGTTTTGCGAATCAGTGCTGGATGATGTAGAGGTCTTGGCTGCGAAAACGATCTTGTGCGTTTTCAAGCGAGTAGCCGCCCACATACGACTTCACCAAACGCGGCAGCGAGTACTGCAGCAAAGGAATGATCGGATAGTCGTCCATGATCATTTTTGAGGCCTGTGTCAGCAGCGCTTTGCGTTTGGCAGGCTCGGTGCTTTGCATCCCTTGGTCGATGATGTCCTCAGCCTTTCGATTGCAGTATTTGGTGTCGTTTTGGTCCGAGTCGCAACGCACCAATGCCAAAAAGGTGCTGGCATCGTTGTAGTCGGCAAGCCAGCCGTTGCGCGCGATTTGGTAGTCACCGTCATGCCGCTTTTTCAGCAGCACTTTGAATTCCACGCTTTCGGTTTGAATGTTCAAGCCCAGTTTGGTTTTCCACTCGGATGCAGCAAAAACTGCCATTTTCTTGTGGTACTCGCTGGTGTTGTACAAAAAAGAAATTTTGGCGCCTGGTTTAACGCCAGCTTGTTCGAGCAATTTTTTCGCTTCGGCGACCCGCTGCGGCATCGGCCAGCTGGCCCAGCCGTAAGGGGTCGGCTCAGCGCCTTCTACGCCGGCAACCATCAGGCTATACGCTGGCGCCTGGCCGTCGGCCGTCACGCGCTGAGACAAAATGTCGCGGTCAATCACCATCGACAGCGCTTGGCGCACCCGCACGTCCTTGAAGGCCGGGTGTTGGGTTTGAAAGCTGTAATAGCGCAGCCCCAGCACCGGCGCGTTGCGTATTTCTTTTGGAAATTGCAATTTGTATTTTTCATAGCTCGCTGGCGGCAACTGGTAGACCCACTCGTTTTCACCCGACTCAAACAACTTGACGTCGGCATTGCCGTCTTCCACCGGCAGATATTTGACTTGGGTGAGCTGCACATTGGCGGCATCCCAGTATTTAGGATTTTTTTGCACAGTAATACGACTGTTTACCTGCCACTCCTTGAGCACATACGCACCGTTACCGACCATGTTCCCCGGCTTGGTCCAGTCCTTACCAAACTTTTCAACCGATGCCTTGTGTATCGGGCCTAAATTAGTGTTGCTCACCAATGCGGGCAAAAAACTCACTGGAAACGGCGTTTTGATTTCCAGTGTGAACTTGTCAATAGCTTTGACGCCGATCTCGCTGGCCGGCTTGATGCCTTTGACCACTTGCGCGCCGTTGAGTAAAAAAATACCAAAGGTGGCCGCATAGGTTGACGCTGTTTTAGGGTCAACTAGCCGGCGTATGCCATAGACAAAATCATCGGC
>JAYULP010000131.1:0-5391 GCA_043763445.1 Polaromonas sp. | reverse complement strand
CGTTTACTTGCAATGAAAAGACGCTGCCGGCAGCGCCTTTCACCACCACGTCAGTTTGGCCAACGCCAAAGGTTTCGTGCTGAAGGGGTTTGAGAATTTGCAGTTCAGCACTCAGGGATGGAAGTACTTTGTCCAGATCAATGCGCTCTGCAGACCCCGCTGACCTCGGCAATGCCTGCAGGCTGCGTTGGGCGCCAGCGGCCAGTGCTTGCTTTGCGCCCACAACTCCGCTTGCGGGCAATAACTTCACATCGACCGGGGACATCACGCCGTCGGCAGTTATTTTGGTCAATGCAGAAGATTCCGTCTCGGACGCCCCACGCTCTCGGTTGGCGCGACGGTCAATGTCGTCGTTTAAGCTGGAAGAACAGCCATCGATTGCGAAGTTGACCTTTAACAGCTCACCATTTTTCAGGTCAACGAAGCGGCTGTTGGCATCGCCCGCGTTTCGCGAGTCTAGTATTTCAAGCTGAACGTCGGGCGGCAATGTGGTGCTGTCCACTTTGAGAACGTGCGTCTGCGCGCGGACGTTATAAAAACTAAATTTGCCTTCTTTGTCGGTGATGACGAAGGTACCGTCTTCCATGTAAAGACGGACGTCGGGCACACCTCGTTCGCCCGCATTTTGAAGCCGGTCCCGGTTGCAGTCAGCAAATACCCGGCCAACAATAAAACCACGATCGCTAAATACACCGGGAAGTATTTGCACAACGGCAGTCGAAATGTTGCTGACCTTCGAGATCAAACTGGTTGCTGTGCGCGCGCTAAAAGCCTGCGCGCGATTAACGCCGTCACCTTGCAAGGCGCCGGGTCCCACACGAACACGGTAGGTTAATGTTGCCACCGCCATATCGGCAAGCGAGCCGACTCTGAAAATGAGTTTTGGACCCACGCCGCCCTCTGGTTCGGGCAGTTTTGAGCCATTCAGCCGGGTAGTGCCTGAATTTAGGCGAGCGCTACCCCGCACATAAGCAAACCCCGCCGGCAGGTCGTCGTCAAGCTCAACTTGCCCCAGTAGTTGCCCACTGCTATTTTTCAGCTTAACGGTGTAGTCAACAAACTCACCAAGCTCAACCGTGGTGCGCGACGCGGCTTTTTCGATAAACAACCCGCCGAGATTGCTGGCGTCGAGAGGAATGTCAATGTGAACTGGTCCGGTAGCCAGGCTAACTTCAAACACCCCACCGTAAGAGCCCAGCACGTCAGTCAGCCTTGCGGCGGGCAACACGCTTGGCAATAAAACAGAGGGGAAACTGTAGCCGCCAGGCGGTAAAACCAACAATTTGTACTTGCCCGGGGCAACAGTCGGAAACTCGTATTGACCCGTTGGCCCAGTCATTACTGTGCTGGGTGCAGGCGTTACACCGTCAGCTTGAAAGACGGTAGCCAACGCGCCAGTCAGTGCGTCCAGCAAAGAGACTGAAGCGCCGCTGACAGCACTATTGGTACGTCCGTCATAAACTACACCGAACGGGTCAATAAGCAGGTTCACATGCACTTCATTCGCGCCGCAGCCCACCAAACTTGAACTCAGCGTGTCATTTTTTGCAGTGCTGACAATACTGTTCCCCGCAACCGCACTGCTACCCGTCAACGCTACACTTGGAGTTATTCTAAAAATACCAGTGTTAATACCGGTTTCCCGTGCAATAAAAGTTTCAATATCACCCGTAATAGCGGAGGTAACAATGATATTTTTAGTTTCGACCCGCGTTGGGTCAGCATTGCACTGGGCTGCATCCACTTGCACATAAACAACCTGATCGGTGTGGGCAACATTAGTCACCTGCGTGTAGGCGCTGTCCCGAAAGTAGGTAATGGTTGGCGGCGCCAGTGGAACAGTAGTTTTAGTGGTGTTTGAGTCTGCAGTAATCAGCGAAGAGACGCCGCCGCTGAAAACTATACTGGCATGGTTAAGGATGTCACCGCTCGCATTGGCGTTAACTTTTACTTCAAACGTGCGCAATATGCTTTGACCGGGGTCAACTTGAGCAAACCCGAATCCTACTGCGTCAACTTGAGCAACATCCGCTGGCATGTTAGTGGTGTAGCTATTAACCGGGTCACCGTTTCGGTGATACAGCTGCATGCCTACGTTGGATGCTCCAAGCGAGTAAAAAGTAGTATTTGCCGGAATAACATCCCGCAAAATTAATAGCGATGCAGGTATACCGTCCACCATTGTTGCTGTACCGGTAGCAGCGCTGCTACCGCTGTTGTAGGCGGTCAGGGTATAAGTCAACACAGCCGAGGGAACAGTGGACAACTTGGAGACGCTTTTTTCCAGCTGAATGGAAGCCGAGGCGGCCGTCACTACAGTATCTTTGACATCAGCAATTGCGCCCTGCGCCTGACTTGTTGCGGCAAATTTCACAATAGCTGTTTGCCCCATCAGCACATTACCGCCAACAATGCCTTGTGCAACAAAGTCTAAACTTTGACCCGGTTGCAGCACAATAACAGCGCCTTGGACAACAAGCTGTTCTCCCGGGTCTACTACACCGTTGCCGTTACTGTCTTGATACAGTGACAGATTTGATAAATCAAAGTTATCGCCTGTGCCATTTGCGTATGTCAACGCGTAACTTGACTTGGTGTTACCGGTGTTCGTCACCCGGTAAGGTATCGACACAATTGAGCCAGGTAGTCGACTGAATGTTTGTGCTGCACGCAGTTGCACGGCTTCAACTGGCGAGACTGTTACTAAAACCGTATTGGAATAAAGTGTGGCAGAAAATCCTGAGTCGGTATCAAAGTAAGTCGCTGTTGCACGGTTATTGATGGTGGAGCCGGCCAGCGGCGCTGCGGCAAAACTAAAACTGCACAACAGCAACAGCAACAGCAAATGCAGAACAGGCCACCCTGCAGCTCTGCGCTTTATCAAACTGTGAACGAGCGGCACAGAAAAAAGTATTTTATTTCCCACTTGGACTTTTGCTTTTTATTTTTTCGGGCGTTTTTTTACGGTCATTTGCAAAAATAGCCGCAAGAAGACCGGGAGGTATGCAGCCTCCCCGAACTCAGTTCCCTGTGATCAAGAGTTGATCAAGAGTTGATCAAGGGTTGATCCTCACTCCGAAATTAATGACCACCGATGCAGATGGTGTCAGGGTGCCAACGGTGGCACTGACCGTTCCAGCGGCGCCGTTAGCCGGCGCTGTAATGGTGCCGACGGTGGTGGTCGCTGGCACGGTAGAGTGATAAACGGTGGATGCTGGCGTGCCGTCGCTAACCACCAGCGTCACCACATCAGCATTGCCGTTGTTGGTACCCGTGATGCGGTAGCGAATACACGCGCCCGGAATTGCGCCAGTGCTAATAGTGACTGTGGAATACGCTGTGTCCGCCGTGCCGTCGCATGCCGCGTCAAGTGCCTGCTCTTTTGTCAGTACCATGCTGCCGGAAATCACGGTTGTGCCATCAATGGCGCTGACTGCTGCTGGCGCCGCTGTGCCATTGATGGGCGTGGCCGTGGTGGCGGTCAGTGTCGTTGTGTTCAGCACACCAATACCCACACCCGATTGCGCCGTGATTTTTACCAACAGCTGTTTGCTTTGCGCCGCCAGCAGTGAGCCGAGGTCGGCAGCAGTGTTGACGATGATGTCGCCCGCATCAATTACGTTGTTGTTGTTCACGTCGAGGTAGGCCACCGATGTAAAGCCAGTTTGGGTATTGAGCAGTGACAACGTGACCGTGCTAGCGCCGCCGTTTTCCGTCACGTTACCGGTGTTGGTGATCGTGTGGGTGTAGACAACACTGCCGCCAGGGACCACTTGGCCGACATTGTTTGGCGTAAATGTCAAGCTGCGCACCGTGTTGACAATGACGGCATCGGTTTTACGGTCCACCGCAGCGGTTGAGGGCGACAACACGCGAAAGTAAATGTTTTGTCCGGGCGCTGGTATAGCTGCTTGCCCCGCAGGAATACTGACGTCGGCGTAGACCAGCTTGCTGGCGCCGGCCGCGACGATGCCCGTGTTGGTAATTACAACTTCAGCGCTGTCCCGAAATACCACTAGCCAGCCGGCAGGCAAGGTCAATGAGGCAAAACTCACATCCGTACTGGCCGATAAATTGAACGTGTCGCCAGTTGACGTGGCGCTGTTGTTCACATTCAGCGTGAACCGGGTAGTGGTGCCAGGATTAGCGCTGTTGGTAGTAACTGGACTGCTTTCAGGCCCTGGCCCCGCCCCTAACGCGCCACCATTGGTTAAGTCCACCGTGTTCGCGGCAATCGCTGTCAAAGTATCAGTTGCCACGGCAATTTTGGTTGGGTCAAACTTAGACGTTGCAGTTTTGGTCACACTGTACGGCCCACCGGTTGCAGTGGCAGGCAGCGTAACTTTCAAAACCACCGTGTACGATGCGCCCGCAGCAACAGGGCCGCTGTCGGCAACGCCATTGCCGTTGGTATCGACCAGCGGCGTAACACCATCGGCTTTGTAGAGTGTGTAAGTGGTGCCCGCTGGAAATCCGGAGCCAACGGTAACGTCAAAACTGTCAGTAGCGTTACCCGTGTTGGTCAGCGTGTTGTTAAACGTGATGGTGCTGCCTTGCGCGGCACTGGCTACGGTTGTGCCGGTAAAGCTTACCGTAGCAGTTTGACTCACAGTGAACACAAACGTGTTGGTATTAGCTGCGGCAATCGCGTTGACACCATCGTTGTAAGCAAAGGTTGCTGTGTTGTTAAGCGGGCCTGCGGTCAAGCCACTGTTGATGTTGACCAAAAAGGTCAGTGAGCCGGACTGCCCAGCAGCAACCGCGCTGACAATGCCGGTTACGGTGTTGCTGGAAACGCTGTAGTTAATCGTCGGTGAAGTACCCTGCAAATCACCGGTGGCGTCGGTCAAAACGGTAGCACCCGTCACACTCCACCGTCCAGAGCCAGCAACATAGGTCATACCCGTTGGTAAGGCGTCAACCAGTGTCACGCCGCTTGCCGCTGTATTGCCCGTATTGCTGTAACTCAACGTCACTGTGTAGGCGGCGCTGGGCGAAGCGCCAGACACCGCGCTCATTGACTTGTTGACGTTGATAACCGCATTGGTTGTCACTGTTGTGGTGTCTGTTACAAAAGCCGAAACGCCGCTGCTGAACGCTGAAGTTGCTGTGATAACTAAACTGCCAACCTGCCCGCTGGTCGCGGTGTTGGGTACATTGCCCACCGCCACGAATCGGAACACGCTGCCCGGCGCTAGCACTCCGGTAGTGGTGATTGGCGTAGTGTTGTCCGCAACACCGTCACCGTTCGCGTCAGCATAGAACGTCACTGAGCTGAAAGAAAAAGCACCGGACATTGCGGAAGTCAGCGCAAAAGTGTCTGACCCGTTGCCGCTGTTGCTTAAGGTAACTGGATAACTTGTCTGGCTGCCGGCAGTGACCGATTTGGAC
>JAYULP010000130.1:0-2182 GCA_043763445.1 Polaromonas sp. | reverse complement strand
GGCGCTCGCTCTGAGCTGGTCCCCGCCGGCTCAGCGCGAGCGGACAAATAGTTTTCGCCATTCGCCGGGCCAGCTCAACAAGCCTACGATGCGGCGTGACTCGCTGCTCAATCGGTAAAACGCGCAGTAAGCTTTGCGGCACGGTGACGGCCAGCGTTGGCCGTGCGCCAGCCGGCCTAGGACAAAACAACAACTCGCCATGAAAAACTTATTTCACTTTTTGCTTCCCCGCAAGCCCTCGCCGCCGCTGTCGCGGGCTTTGAACACGCCGTCGCTGCAGCAAGCCGACCATGAGGCGGCCAATCGCCAGCAGCTGGTGCTGCTCACCATGCGCGACTTGCTGCGGCGCAGCGGGGTGCCCAGCGAATGGCTTGAATGCAAAACCTTGCTGGTCACCAGTCGCAGCCGGGGGCCTGGTTTGTATTTGCACCTGGTGGTGCGTCAGTGGGACGAACGGTTGCTGCGCTTTAGCCAGGCGTTTCAAACTGAACTCAAGCGCCGGCTCGTTCGGTTTGACCCCAAGGCCGCCCAGTGGGTTCATGGCATTGCCTGGGATTTTGAGCTTGCACAAAACTGCCCGTGGCCCATATTGCCCGACAAAACGAGCTGGACCACCGCAAACACCGCACCGCTTGAACGGGCGGGCTCGCCCGCTACTGCGGCTGACATTGCGGCTGAGTCTGCGGCTACTAGTGTCTCGTCATTGCCGAGCCTATTGCCTGCCGCCCTGCCGGCCGCGGCAGCGCTAGCGCCCGAGCTTGAAAAAATATTTGCTGGCCGAGACCATCAGCTCGGCGCTGCGCACACTGGCAAGACTCCCGGTGCACCGGTATTTGCCGCCACCGAGCCTGCCCCGTTACAGCGCCGCTGAACAGCCGCGCTGGCCCCGCCCGCAGCGCTCGCCCGCTAGGCCAGCACCCGCAATAACCAGCGTTGCAAGTCAGCGATTTCTGGTGGGCATACGGCGTGCTCCATCGGGTACACATGCCAGTCCACCACATAGCCCAACGCCTGCAGCGCGTCGCGTGAGGCTTCAGCGCGGGCCAACGGCACCACCCCGTCACGGCTACCGTGGGCCATGAAAATTGGAATGTCTGCGTTAGCGGCGCTGCGTTCCGCGGCGGTTGTAGCGGCCAAAGGCAGGTAGCCCGACAGCGCGGCTATGCCGGCTAGCCGCTCGGGATGGCGCAGGCCGGTCATCAAGGCCATCGCGCAGCCCTGGGAAAAGCCCGCCACCACGATTTTGTGTGCCGCTATGCCGCGCGCCACTTCGTTGTCAATCAGCGCCTCAATTGCACCCTTGGCCGCCCGCAAACCCGCCTCATCCTCACGGCGAACCAGCTCAGCGCCCAAAATATCGTACCAAGCTGGCATCGCATAGCCGCCGTTGATCGACACTGGCATAACAGGCGCACTGGGAAGCAAAAACCGCACGTCGCCAACGGCCCGCAAATTGAGCTGCTCAGCCACCGGCAAAAAGTCCCGGCCGTCGGCACCCAGGCCATGCAAGATCAACACGGTGCAGCGCGGCGAGCCGCCGGTTTGGGTTTCAATAACATCAAGAGGAGCAGTAAACGGCATACGCAAGTCCGGCGGTGAGGGTTGAAGTAAATAAAGTTGGCGAAGCAACCCAGGCGCAGCAGTTCAGCAGTTCAGCGGTTCAGCGGTTCAGCCAAGTGATGCTGAGCTGCAGCAAAGTAGCAAACGTCACCCACGCCAGATAAGGCAAGTTGACCAAAGCCACCCAGCGGGCGCTGCGCCACACCGCCGCTATCGCCCACACCAGTGTGCCCAGCACCAACAAAATGTCCACACTGGCCCACGCGTTGTTGCGCAACCCAAACTGAATCGGCGTGTACGCTGCGTTAAAAATAAGATTCAGCACAAACGGCAGCAGCATGGCAAAGGCAATGCGCCGGCGCAGGTACTGCACCAGCACCCAGCCAAAGCTGACGGCAATCACCACATACAGCGCCGACCATACCGGGCCAAACACCCAAGCAGGGGGCGAAAAAGCGGGCTTGATCAGCTCGCCGTACCACTGCACAGCGCCGTTAGTTCCAAACATAAGCAAAATTCCTGTCAGGTTGTGTGAGCGGTGTCCGGCCGCAAGGCCGAGGGCCAGCGTGCATGATATCGGTTAGGTCAGCAACAGCCGGCAAACGAGTGGCAAGGCGCACCC
>JAYULP010000129.1:0-2184 GCA_043763445.1 Polaromonas sp. | reverse complement strand
AGAATTTTGTTCGCATCACTTACGAGTACGAGCAAGGTGGAGCGCAATATTGGGTTTATGGTGTGGACGGCCAGACAAAGGTAGGTGATCGGCTGGAGTTAGGTGGTGTATATGTGCGCGACGAGAACCCACTCGAAAACTTCACGATGACCGGCATCAGTGCGGCTGTCAAATTGGCGGAAAAAACAATCTTGAGTGCTGAGACGGCCCAGACCAAAAATGTACTGTCCGGCTCGGGCTGGGGCGCAAGAGTTGAAGTCAAACATGATGGGGACGATTTGCAAGCTCAGGTATTTTCCGGAAAAACAACACTTGGCTTCGATAATCCAAGCGCGTTGTTGAACAAAGGACGTGCTGAGTCCGGCTTAAAGGCCAAACTTAAGCTCAACGAGTTGACTAGTCTGAAGGCCGAGGCTATTCGCAGTGAGGATGCGCTGAATCGGGGGGTGCGTGAGGGCGCATTGGTGATTTTGGAGCGCAATTTGGCAGACAACCTGAACGGCGAGTTTGGTGTTCGCCGCGCCAAGGAGTCAGCTGTTGCTGCCGTTGGTGCTGCGGCGCTGCTAGCTCCTGTCGATGTAACAGCAGCGCACTTCAAACTGTCCGGGCAACTTCCTGAAACACCCGCTGTGTCGTTGTTTGGTGAGTATGAGCAAGACGTTGCCAAGAGCGATAAGAAAATGGTGGCGGTCGGTGGTGAATATAGAGTCTCGGACCAAACTAAAGTGTATTTACGGCATGAATTAATTTCTAGCTTGGGAAACTCCTACACCTTAAATAGCACGCAGCAGCGTAACGCCACAGTATTAGGTGTTGATACAGGCTACATGAAAGATGGCCATTTGGTTAGTGAATATCGGCTTCGGGATGCACTGACCGGACGAGAAGCTGAGGCTGCGATCGGTTTGCGTCATCAGTGGACAGTTTCGGATGGTGTGCGTCTGCAAGCCGGGTTCGAGCAAATACGAACCGTTAGCGGCGCGGACCACCGCAGTGTGGCGGTAACTGGCGGCTTGGAATACACCGCCGACCCTGACTGGAAAGGCAGCACGCGGCTGGAGTACCGTACTGACCCTGCTTCCCATCAAGTACTGAGCACGGTAGGCGTTGCTGTCAAGGTTTCTAAAGACTGGACTGCATTAGCTCGTAATGCACTGCAGGTGCAAAACGGCCAAACAGGTGATTGGCGCCGGCTGGACAGACTCCAGTTGGGGCTCGCCTACCGAGACAGCATTACAAATCAGTGGGACGCTCTCATGCGCTACGAATATAAAGCAGACGAAAGCCGCTTGTCCGGCGTGGCAAGCGAGCGCCAGGCGCATGTGGTGTCAACCCATTTAGCTCACCAAGCAAGTGCTGACTTAAATGTTTCGGGGCGGTATGCGGGTAAGTATGTGCTGGACGATTCAGGCGGTATCAATAGCCACTACACAGCGCACCTTTTGTCTGCGCGCGCTGACTATGACATGTTGAAAAATTGGACTTTAGGTGCCAGTGCGAGTCAGTTATTTAGCGGCGACTTTCGCAGCCGCCAAAGTGCTTTCGGCGCAGAAGTTGGTCGTATTTTGAAGAAAAACTTGTGGCTGTCCGTTGGCTATAACCTGTTTGGTTTTCGTGATGACGATTTAGCGGGTGAGGCTTACACCAGTAAAGGTGTATTTTTGCGCTTACGTTATAAATTCGATGAAAGCGCATTTTGATTCACTCGACAGTAATCCTTACCGCACTGCGACGCCATCTTGCTTTTGCGGGCGCTTTCGTTTTTGCTGCAATTTTGGGTTTGGTGAGTCCAAGTGCCAATGCAGCTTATGTACAGGTCTATAGTACGATTCAAAAAGGTGCGCTCACATTTACTGGCAATACACTCGAATTAAATGGCAATAACGTGGCGGCTTCCGGCACGCCTGGAACAACAGCTACTGGCGGGGCCTTTATTGCCGCTGACTTACCCGGCACGCGCTACGGTACGTTTCCGTTTGGAACCACTGGGCCAACAACTCAATATATTAATAATTCGTCGCGTGCAGTGCTGACAATTCCACCAGGTGCTACGGTGCTTTATGCCGAGTTAATCTGGTCTGGCACTATCGGAACATTCACCACGGCGCAATTGAACACTGCGGTTACTTTTAAAACCGCCAGCGGGGGCTCGTACACCATTTCGCCCAACATCGCCACCGCTGG
>JAYULP010000128.1:0-5417 GCA_043763445.1 Polaromonas sp. | reverse complement strand
GTGACCATGGTTTAGCGGACCACTGCCCGCACCGGTACGGACATCCGCCCCGGCGGTTAATGCGGCTCGGACAAAAGCGCGTGCCGCCTCTACCGCATCCACCAAGCTACAGCCGCGTGCCAAGTAGGACGCAATGGCAGACGACAGCGTGCAGCCGGTGCCATGGGTGTTGGCAGTCACAATTCGCTGCGCCCGCATCCAGTGCGCCTGACCGTTGGCGGTAACAAGCAAGTCGCTTACCGAATCGCCCGCAAGGTGCCCACCTTTGAGCAATACAGCACGCGCACCCATAGCCAGCAGTTCATGGCCCGCCCGTTCCATTGCAGCTTCATCCGGTAGCCTACGCCCCACCAGCAACGCAGCCTCGTCCAGGTTCGGCGTGACCAACGCCACACGGCCAAAGAGATGCCGCACCAGCGCAGCAATTGCCGGCTGGTCAATCAGCACTGCACCACTGGTGGCGACCATCACCGGGTCCAGCACAATGTGAGGCAAGGCATGGTGCTCAATGGCCTGCGCCACAGCTAGCACGATGTCAGGCGAGTGGAGCATGCCAATTTTCACGGCATCGACGCCGATATCCTCTGCCACAGCATCAATTTGCTGGCGTAGCATGTCGGGCGGCGTGCCGTGGATAGCACGCACACCCAACGTGTTTTGCGCCGTTAACGCTGTCACAGCGCTGGTGCCAAAGCATCCCAGTGCAGCGAATGTTTTAAGGTCTGCCTGAATGCCCGCACCGCCGCCGCTGTCAGACCCAGCAATGGACAAAATCCGCAAATACTCGAACCTCAAAACCGGTGCATGCATAAGATGCTCTTTAGCAGATTCAGAAAAAACAAAAGCCCCGCACTTGCATGCGAGGCCTTAGATTTATGGCTCCTCAACCTGGGCTCGAACCAGGGACCTACGGATTAACAGTCCGGCGCTCTACCAACTGAGCTATTGAGGAATTCCGCTTCAAATTATAGCGTGGAAATTCAAGCTGATTTGCGGCACAGCGCATGGCGGTGTGGTGTGATTTACCAAGCAACAGGTGACAATTCACTGAACCTTTGTTTCAGCGTCATGAACCCGCCCCACCAAACTTTTTTGACTGCGCTTTTGCGCCGCGCGCTTTGCTGAAAGTGCTGCGTACAACTGTGCCCTGGCTGGAGCCGGATGATGCATTTCCGTCATCCGAGATGGCTTGGGGATCCCACACCTCTGCGCCCGGGCTTTTGGCAGCAGGCGGCGCATTAAACACCTCAACATTGCTGCGCGCTTATGCCGGAGGCATTTTCCCGTGGTTCAGCCACGGGCAACCTATTTTGTGGTGGTGCCCCGAGCCGCGAATGGTGCTGGAATGCAAAAATTTTCGCCTTCACCGTTCGCTTCAAAAAACATTGGTACGCTTTTCAAACGACCCCAGTTGCGAGCTACGAATTGACTCACAGTTTGACCAGGTCATTGCACACTGCGCAAACCGTCCGCGCAAAGGCCAATCAGGCACATGGATTGTGGACGACATGGTCAGCGCCTACCGGGTGTTACACGCCCAAGGCCACGCGCACAGCGTAGAGACTTGGGCCAACGGGCAACTCGTCGGTGGGCTGTATTGCATCAACATCGGCGGTATGGTGTTTGGTGAGTCCATGTTTGCGCTGAGCACAGATGCGTCGAAAATCGCGTTGGCCGCTTTGGTAGCTTTTTGCAAAACGAACCGAGTTGCCATGATTGATTGCCAGCAAAATACGGCGCACTTGGCATCGTTAGGTGCCGCCGAAATATCGCGTACCGATTTCGAGACACATCTGCAGCAAGCCGTGCGTTTGCCGTCACCCACATGGACATTTTCAAACGAGCTCTGGCAGGCTGTTCTACCCCTCGTACACCGCTAAACGGCACCGCTGATGTGACTCAACTTAAAGACTTGCCATTTCAAGCGTTGCAGTTTTATGCAACGGCCTCCTACCCTTGCAGCTACCTGCCAGATCGTCAGGCACGCTCTCAGGTGGCAACGCCTAGCCACCTGATCCACAACGAGCCTTACTCCAAACTGGTGGCCAGCGGCTTCAGACGCAGCGGTATGTTCACCTACCGCCCGCATTGCGAGGGTTGCCAGGCCTGCGTTGCATTGCGGGTACCCGTGGCACTGTTTCGGGCCGACCGCAGCCAGAAAAGAGCGCACGCACGCCACGCCACGCTTTTGACCCAGGTGCTTCAGCTCGGGTTTGTTCAAGAGCACTACCAGCTGTATCTGCGCTACCAAAATAAGCGTCATACCGGCGGTGCAATGTCCCAAGACAGTAGCGATCAGTACGCTCAGTTCTTACTGCAAAGCCGAGTTAATTCGCGCTTGATCGAGTTCCGAGCCCCCTCACCAGACGGTAAACCTGGTGCGTTGAAAATGGTCTCAGTGCTTGACATTTTGAAAGACGGACTGTCAGCGGTCTACACCTTCTACGATCCGGACGAGAAGGCAAGCTTTGGGGTTTACGGCGTTTTGTGGCAAATCGAGCAAGCCAAGCGCTTAGCCCTGCCTTTTGTCTATCTAGGCTATTGGATTGAGCAAAGCAGCAAAATGAACTACAAAGCCAACTACAAGCCACACCAAATGCTGATCAACAACGTATGGGCGCTGCAGCCAGTCAAAGCAAGCAGGCCTTGCGTTGGCTTGACGACTGCTGACGACACTCCAGCAGATACGGCAGCTAATTTCACAGGGTAAAATTTAGGGTGGAATCCCTCCATGAAAAAGCCCGACCGCACCACGCCAGCCACCCCGACTGTTCAGGTTATTGAGCGGGTGTTTACTTTGCTGGAAATACTAGCGAGCCGGGAAGAAGCAGTATCACTGAAAGAAATCAGCGAAAGGTCTGGACTTCATTCATCGACGGCCCACCGAATACTTAACGATCTGGCAACCGGCCGCTTGGTGGAACGCCCCGCCGCTGGCAGCTACCGCCTGGGTATGCGTCTGCTGGAGTTAGGTAATTTGGTCAAAGCGCGGCTAAATGTGCGCGACGCGGCGCTGCTACCCATGCGCGAGTTGCACAAGCTGACGCAGCAACCGGTTAACCTCAGTGTGCGTCAGGGAGACGAAATCATCTATGTCGAACGGGCCTACAGTGAACGCTCAGGCATGCAGGTTGTCCGGGCAATTGGCGGCCGAGCGCCACTGCACCTGACATCCGTCGGTAAGTTGTTTCTTGCGTTTGATGACCCACAGCGTTTGCGGGCCTATGCCATGCGAACGGGTCTGTCAGGCCACACCCGCAACAGCATTACGCAGTTGCCTGTTTTGGAGCGCGAATTATCCAAAGCGCGTCAGTCTGGTATCGCGCGGGATAACGAGGAACTCGAACTGGGCGTTCGATGCATGGCGGCAGGAATATATGACGACCAATCTAAGCTGATTGCTGGGCTATCGATCTCGGCGCCCACCGATCGGCTGGACGAACAATGGCTTGCCAAACTGCGAATTACGGCCGATGAGATTTCTGCTGCGCTGGGATACAAGCAACGCTGAAAAGGCTAAAGCCGGTACAACAGCTGCTTGGGCTGCTCTTGAAAAAAACGCTTTTCGAGCACAGCTCGCCGATGACGTCCGCCGGCAAAGTCCGGCAGTAAAACGGTGCTAGGCGCGGATAGACGCGTTAGCTGGTGATATTTTTGGCCACGGCACTGGTGCTGATTTTATGTTCGACCAGCGGATTAGCCTCGACCCAGCGGCGAACGCGTTCGGCGTCGCCGAGCCGACTCAGTTTGCCTGCTGAGTCGAGAAACACCATGATCAGCTTTCGCCCCGCAATGCGCGTTTGCATGACCAGGCACTGGCCAGCTTCGGTGATGTAGCCTGTTTTCTGCAGTCCAATGTCCCATTCTGGATTTTTCACCAAGACATTGGTGTTGTTGTACTGCAGGACTCGACTACCGACCAGCACCTGGTAGCGAGCCGACGTGGTCAACTCACGCAGCATAGGGTCGCCATGAGCTGCGTTGACCAGGCTGGCCAAGTCTTGGGCGCTGGACTGATTTTGGCTGGACAGCCCGGTCGGCTCTGAATAGCGGGTGTCATTCATTCCCAGCATCTTGGCCTTGGCATTCATCAGGCTGACGAAAACCTGCAGTCCACCCGGATATGTGCGCCCAAGCGCGTGAGCAGCCCGGTTTTCGCTGGACATTAGGGCTAAGTGCAACATCTCGCCGCGGCTCAACCGGGTGCCGACTTTGAGTCTGGAGCGACTTCTTTTCTCCGTGTCCACATCATCGTCGGTTACGGTGATCATTTCATCTAGGGGCAAACGCGCACCACTGATGATGACGCCTGTCATCAGTTTGGTAATGGACGCAATCGGCAGCACCGCATGGTCATTTTTACTGAACAACACCTCCCGCGTTTCCTGATCGATGACTAAAGCGACGCTTGACTTCAGGTCCAGCGAATCGGCTGCAGCATGAAGTCCCGCCAGTTGCCCAAACGACGGCTTGGCGGTAACGACTGGGTGCACCACATTTCGGTGGCGGGCGCTGGCGGTAGCCCGGGGGCTTTTCCGAATTGTTACCACGCCTGTGGCCGCGCCAGACTTGAGCATGTGCACTTTCTTCACATGACCTTTGGTTGCCGCTTTTTTGACCGGTGCCGCATGAGCCAATGACACAGCTAACGTGACGGTTAAGGCCACCAGACCTAGGGCCTTCATGGCGCGATTCAGAATTTTGATAGACATGGGATAAGCCCGGTCAGGTAGCTGTTTATAAAACGCATAAGCACACACAAATAGTAAAAACTCACACAACACTCTGCACTTATATGAGTTTCCTACAAAAAATGCCGACTAAAAATGAGTTTAAGTTAAAAAAGCTGGTTTCTAAAAAACCGTTGCGCGGCTGAGTCTCACCCGCGTTTTAAGCTTTGAATTACCCTTAGGCGGATGGAGGCAGTCAGCCTTGCGCTGCTACGCGATCTGCTTTGCTTTGCAATTTATTCAAAGCGTTCAGATACGCCTTGGCCGATGCCACCACAATGTCAGGGTCTGAGCCCACACCGTTAACCACGCGCCCGCTGTTTTGGAGCCTAACGGTGACTTCGCCTTGACTTTCTGTGGAACCACTGATCGCGTTAACCGAATAAAGCACCATTTCGGCACCGCTTTGAACATGCGACTCAATGGCCTTCAAAGACGCATCAACAGGCCCGTTACCGTCTGATTGAGCGTTGACTTCCTTTCCTGCAACAGTAAAAACCACGCTCGCCTGTGGCCGCTCACCGGTTTCACTGTGCTGCGACAAAGACACAAAACCATATTGCTCATTGGCATGGCCTGCACTTTCGTCGCTCACTAAAGCCAAAATGTCCTCGTCAAAAATGTCGCTCTTCTTATCCGCAAGTTCTTTGAACTTGACAAAAGCGTTGTTGATATCCGATTCGCTGT
>JAYULP010000127.1:0-5418 GCA_043763445.1 Polaromonas sp. | reverse complement strand
GCGGGCGCGCCCAGCACTTTGGGCCCCAAGCGCAGATAGCCCTTGATCAACGCTGGTGGCTCAATATTGAGCGTGTCGTCGAGTTGGCCACCACAGGTAGCGCCAGACGCGGCGTGACGCGGTATTCAATCGGGGCCAGATGGGTTTGCTTGACCTGCCGCCAAATACTGGCCGCCGCCTGCCCGGTGTTCACACCGTTGTGTTGCATCGCCATGCTGACGCAGCCCATCATGGTGTCAAGCCGGTTGCGCTCCATGAACTCGGCCAGTGCTCCCCACAACGCCAACGTCACGCCACCGTGGCGGTGCTTTGCATGTACACAGCTGCGGCCCAGCTCCACCCTACGGCTGCGCAGGGCGCGCAGCCGGGTCAAGTCAAACTCGGTGTCGCTGTAAGTGCTGCCGACCCGCTTGGCCTGCGTTGGTGTTAGCACGCGGTAGGTGCCAATCACCTCGCCGCTGTTTAACGCGCGCACCAGCAGGTGTTTGCAGTAATCGTCAAACAAATCAATATCGCAGCCCGGTACTGTCACAGGCAAGGTCGCGCCCATTTCGAGTGCAAACACGGCGTACCGCAACCGCTGCGCCTGCCGCACCTCATCTTGGTGCCGGGCCCAACTGAGCGAGACTTTACCTGCAGCTGGCTTTGCGGCGGCCGGCACCACCGCCGCCGGCAGGGGACAAATGCGCGGCTGGACGGCGCGCCGCGGCATCGCAATTTGCGACAAGGCGAAGGTCGGACTGGGCAACTCGTTCATAGGGGGCATCCTGTGTTGGTGGTGGTGCGCGCGATGCAACTCGTCGCAGTGTGTGGGGCAGCTCAGCATTGGCCTGCCATCTGGCAGCCGCAGCCGCTGTAGGAAAGCGCCACGCGTGGCACGGCACACATCGCCTGCCGTGCCGCCAAAAACCCGGGTGATCGACTGAACTTTCAACCTGCAATAGACAGCACCGCTCATAGGCGGGCCGGCATCAGACCTGCAAGCCACGCCGGCGCGCTCGCTTTACGGCGCAAGCCGCCTTGGCTGTGGTTTTTGCATGCCATGGCTCAAGTTTCAGCGCGAGCGGTGACGCTCTTGTGTCAGTTGCGTGACATTTGTGTGACAGCGCAGGTGCCGCTGCACTGTCACAGCTTTGCAAGGCTGTGGCAAAGGCAGCGCTAGCGCTGGCGGGGAATTGCGTAAGTGCCGGTGGCATGCGCGAGCAGCTGGTCGCTGCCTTGCGAGTACAGCGACACCTCGCCAACGGCCAGCGAGCGGCCCACTTTGAGTAACTTGCAGACACCGCGCAAGCTGGTGTGAGCAGCTGGTTTTCGCAAAAAGTTAATACTCAGGCTGGTAGTTACCGTCAGGGGAACAATACCAATGTCCCCCAAAACGGCGACATACAACGCCATGTCGGCCAGCAGCATCATCACCGGCCCCGACACCGTGCCGCCGGGGCGCAGGTCTTCTAGCCCCACCGGGTAAAGCACGGTGGCCGAGGCATTGCCAACCTGCTCAATCACGCATTTACTGTGCGGAAACTCAGATTTTAAGAAGGCTTGTATGTCGCTCAGGCGGGACAAAGTGGTGGTACTTTCGAGGCAAATGACAAAAAACGACTACAACTTGGCGATGCGAATGCGGCTGATCATCAGCGAGCCCGGCAGCGCAAACACTAGCACCAATGGGTGCAGCGTGAAGCCTGCCAAAGTCAGCTGCCCGAGCCACAGCCGCTCGCGAACCGCACCAGCAGCAGCTGCCACCGCCAGCAGCAGCACCAGCACGATGGACGTGGGAATTGGTGTGCCTTCAAAGTGGCTGACCTTGTCAGTGCCGCCCGACATGGCTTGTGCTGTGACGTTGTAGCGCGCCAACCGCGAGACTCCGCAGGCCACAAAAAACGCCAGTACGATGCGATCGTACAAGCCCTGCATGCCGCAGCCATACGCAATGATGGCGGGCGCCACACCGAACGAAATCACATCGGCCAGTGAGTCCAGCTCACGCCCCATAGATGAGGTTTTTTGCCGCCAGCGCGCAACGCGTCCGTCCAGCACGTCAAAAATCAGCGCGGCAAGCACCAAGCTGCAAGCAAAGTAGACGTGTCGAATCTCGCTGCTCTGCAGGTAAGTCATGGTCGAGAACAGGGCGCCCACCCC
This sequence comes from Polaromonas sp., assembly GCA_043763445.1. Classification (GTDB taxonomy): domain Bacteria; phylum Pseudomonadota; class Gammaproteobacteria; order Burkholderiales; family Burkholderiaceae_C; genus Polaromonas. Next base: position 3,276 of record JAYULP010000127.1, on the reverse strand, counting down.
GCACACTGCGTTGGCCAGAGTGAGCCAGTCGGCAAGGTGAAATTCGCGGATCATCGCGAAAGGCTTTTTGGGGCGAGGTGGTGTCATTAAGTTTGCAACGCGTGAGCCGAAAAAGGCTTGCCAACACAGGAGCGGCCACTGGGCGGGCGCGGCAGCCCTAAACCCAAAAGCCTTATTTTGTACCGATTGCCAAGCTCCGCCTAATTTTTGACAGCGCCAGAGCGCCTCGCAGCGGCTATTCGGGTGTTTTTTCCTGTTTTTTTACTCTTTAGTGTTCTAGCCGCCGTTTCTATTGCCTTAGCTGCTATCAACTACATAGCGCTGTTGCTGGCCTCACAACGAGCGTTGATTAACCCGCTTGGACAACGCTTGCGCGCTTTCTTTGCGTTCACTGTAGCGCGCAGTCAGCCAAGGCGAGGCACTGCGGCTTAGCAGTGTGAACTTCACCAGCTCCTCCATCACATCGACCATCCGGTCGTAGTAGCTCGATGGCTTCATGCGCCCGGCGTCATCAAACTCCAAAAACGCTTTGGCTACCGACGACTGGTTAGCAATAGTTAGCATACGCATCCAGCGACCCAAGATGCGCATCTGGTTGACTGCATTAAACGACTGCGAGCCACCCGAGACCTGCATCAGCGCCAGTGTTTTCCCCTGAGTCGGGCGCACGGCTCCCAAGCTCAGTGGAATCCAGTCGATTTGCGACTTCAAGATACCGGTCATCGCGCCGTGCCGCTCGGGTGAGCACCACACCATGCCTTCGGACCAGGCGGCCGCGTCACGCAACTCTTGCACTTTAGGGTGCGACTCGGGTGCGTCGTCCGGCAAAGGCAAGCCGCGCGGGTCAAAGGTGCGGGTCTCACAGCCCATGGCCTGCAGCAGCCGGGCCGCCTCTTGTGTGGCAAGGCGGCTAAATGAGCGCTCGCGTACCGAGCCGTAAAGTAACAAAATGCGCGGGGCGTGGCTACAGGGCAACCCTTGGTTCAAACCCTCGGCTGGAAGCTCAAAAGCCGCGCGGTCAACGTGCGGTAAGTCATCAAAAAGTGTAGTTTCACGATTTGGCAACACGCTCTCCTTTAGCGTTGACCAACTGCTCGCCGTCCTCTTTGGCCAACGCACCGCGCTGAGCGCTGGGCAAGATGTCCAGCACCGTCTCTGACGGCCGGCACAGCCGCGTGCCCAGCGGCGTCACCACAATCGGGCGATTGATGAGAAGCGGGTGAGCCAGCATGGCGTTGAGCAGCGTGTCGTCGCTCAAACCCGCCTGGCCTAGGCCCAAGTCGTCGTAAGGCGTGCCTTTTTGCCGCAGCAGCGCCCGCACTGGCACGCCCATCTGCGCAATCAGCGCCAGCAGCGTGGCCCGCGTCGGCGGGCTTGTAAGGTACTCAATTACCTCAGGGTCGGCACCGCTGTTGCGAATCAGTGCCAGCACATTGCGCGAGGTGGCGCACTGCGGGTGGTGAAAAATGGTGATGGTGCCGTTGGGCGGTGGCGAAGTTGAGCTTGTTGAGGGCATCATGCGCAATCCTGATTGTGTTTATTCAATTATTCAATGATTCAATGAATCAATTATAATTGGATTATGGAAATAAAAATATCCCCCACAATGCCAGCTGCAGCTGCTCCACTTGATGAGTTAAGTTGTCTCAAAGCATTGGTCGCGCTGGCGCAAACCCAACGACTGCGGGCTTTCCGGGCGCTGGTAGTCGCCGGCTCTGCGGGCCTGACGCCGGGCGTGCTGGCGCAGCAGCTAACGGTTGCCCCCAGCGCGCTGTCGTTTCACCTCAAAGAGTTGGCGCACGCTGGGCTGGTCAGCGCCGAGGCACGTGGTCGCAATCTGGTGTACCGCGCCAATTTCAGTCAAATGAATGGCCTGCTGGCCTTTCTCACGCAGCACTGCTGCGCCGGTCAGGCCTGTGAGCTAACCGCGCAGGCGGGTATGTCATGCTGATGGCCGTTTTAATTTTTATCGCCACGCTCACACTGGTGATCTGGCAGCCGCGCGGGCTGGGCATTGGCTGGAGTGCGTCGATGGGTGCGGTGCTTGCGCTGGCCGCTGGCGTGGTGCAGCTCAGCGACATCGGCGTGGTGTGGAGCATCGTATGGAACGCTACCGCCACCTTTATTGCCATCATCATCACCAGCTTGCTGTTAGATGAAGCCGGGTTTTTTCAATGGGCAGCGCTGCATGTGGCGCGCTGGGGCGGCGGACGCGGGCGCCGCCTGTTTGTGTTGACGGTGTTGCTGGGTGCGGTGGTGGCCAGTGTGTTTGCCAACGATGGCGCAGCGCTGATTTTGACCCCCATCGTCATGGCCATGCTGTTGGCACTGGGCTTTAACCCAGCCGCCACACTGGCGTTTGTCATGGCAGCCGGTTTCATTGCCGACGTAGCCAGCTTGCCGCTGGTGGTCTCCAACCTGACCAACATCGTGACTGCTGACTACTTCAAGCTGGGCTTTAGTGACTATGCCCGGGTTATGGTGCCGGTGAATTTGGCTGCAGTAGCTGCCGCGCTGGTTGTGCTGCTTGCCATGTTCTGGCGGGACATTGCACCGCGCTACCACCTCGACCAGCTGAAAAACCCAAGTCACGCCATTCGGGACAGGGCTACTTTCAAAATGGGCTGGGTGGTGTTGGCGCTGCTGTTGGTCGGCTTTTTTGCGTTGGAGCCGCGCGGCGTGCCGATCAGTGCGGTAGCAGCTGCGGGAGCAGCCCTGCTGCTGGCTGTGGCGGCCCGTGGCCGCGTGATCAACGTGCGCCAAGTGGTACGCGGCGCACCGTGGCAAATTGTGGTGTTTTCGCTGGGCATGTACCTAGTGGTGTACGGCCTGCGCAACCAAGGCCTGACCGGCAAGCTGGCGCTGCTGCTGGACTATTTCGCCAGCCACGGCTTGTGGATGACTACCCTGGGTACTGGCTTTTTGATTGCGGCGCTGTCAGCGGTGATGAACAACATGCCAACGGTGCTGGTCGGAGCGCTGTCGATTGAGGCCAGCCAAGCCAGCGGCGTGCTCAAGGAAGCCATGACTTACGCTAATGTTGTGGGCGCTAATCTAGGCCCAAAAATGACCCCGATTGGCTCGCTTGCTACGCTGCTGTGGCTGCATGTGCTGGCAAAAAAAGGCGTACAAATCACTTGGGGCTACTACTTTCGCGTCGGGGTGGTGCTAACGCTGCCGGTGCTGGCAGTCACGCTGGCCGCGTTGGCGCTGCGGCTAAGCTGGTAGGGCCATGCGCAGCGGCCTGCCAGCGTTTGACACTGGGTTTACGGCTTT
>JAYULP010000126.1:0-5420 GCA_043763445.1 Polaromonas sp. | reverse complement strand
AGCCAACATGGTCACCGTGCTCGTGGGTAATGAACACGGCGTTTATGTCAGTTAGCGCCAGTTGGGCCTGTGCGAGTCGTTTTTCTAGCGCCTTGATGCCAAGACCACAGTCCACCAGCAGCCGGACAGGGGCGCATTGCGCGCGCCTGCCTTCGACAACTGTGGCGTTGCCAGAGCTGCCGCTACCTAGGCTTTTAAATCTTAAAGCCAACGGTTTTGCCGGGTGACATCGGGCAATGCCACAGACCGATTGGCGGCAATCAAGTTATTTCAAATCGTCTGCAATAACTTGCAGGATTCGCTGGGCATTGGCCGACGCGTCGGCTACGCCTTGTTCATTGAGCACCGACACCGTGGTGTTCTCGCCTTGGCCCTTGACAGAAATTTGGTACTTCAATGCCGCGCTGGTAGCAGCGCCGCTAAAGAGCTTGGAAAAAAATCCTGGCCCGGCTTTGTCAGCCACTGGCTCGACATAGCGAACAAAGTAAGTTCCCCGGCCTCTGTCACGGTCTTCAACCGTAAAGCCGGTACGGTCCAGCGCCAAGCCGACCCGACGCCACGCGCGGTCAAAGCCGTCGTCAATTTGCACCACCGGCTGGCTGTTCACTGTGGCGATGCGGGCGGTTTGACGTGGGGCGTCAGCAGCTACAACGGCCTTAGACTGCTCTTGCGAGACTCCCAGCTTGAGCATCATTCGGCGCAAAAATTCGGCTTCCAGTTCGGGGTCAGACGCGCGTGACTGCCAAACGGTGCCGTCGCCCGTGCCAGGGCTGCCTTTGGTGCCGCCTGTGACCACCTCAACGAGTCCACGGTGGCTAACGTAGACCTCGGTGCCGCCGTCAGGCCGGCGCTCCAGGCGGGATCGAAACTTGTCTCGCTCACCGGTGGAGTACAGGCTGTCAAAAACCTTGCCAATAGCGTTGCGAATAAAGTCTTGTGGCAGTTTGGCGCGGTTTTCGGCATATTGTGTCTCCATGATGCCGAGGCTTTCCTGCTCCTGCGCGAGCAGAAAACCAGCTTCAAGCCAAAACTCACGCACTGGCTCCCAAAGTTTGTCTGCTGGACGGTTGATGACCAGCCACCGCTGAGAGCCGGCGCGCTCAATGCGCACATCGCCGATGTTCAACGCGGCGCTTGGTGTGGACCGACTGCTGGCTTGAGCCTGACCGACTTGGTAGCTGTTAGCTGACACCGCTGCACCGGGCACGGCGTAGCGTGTGTCTCGCGTGAGCTGCGTCAGGTCTGGTGGCACGTCAAGTGACGGTGCTTTGGCACCGCCTGCTGTTTTGTAGTTGACCTTCTCGCCCTGCATGACATCGCCGATAGCAGAGCAACCACCCAGCAGTGCGGCCGCCAATGCTGCCGTGGTCACCAGCCGGCTGGCTGCACGGCGCGGGTCGGCGGGTGAAGTAAATATAAAACGGGAGGGGGGAATCTTCACAGTACGGGTCCTTAAAAATCAGTGCAGGTCACAGAATCTGGCTGCCGCGCAAAACGGCTTCAAGCGCAGCTTCATTGGCAGACTCAAGCGGCGTCATTGGCAAGCGCAGGGTTGGCCCGCACAAGCCCATGCGCGCCATGGCCCACTTCACCGGAATCGGGCTGGCTTCGATAAACAAGCTTTTATGCAGTGGCATCAGTTCAAACTGAAGCGCCATGGCGCGCTGCCGGTCCCCGGCTATGGCGGCAGCGCACAACTGCTGCATTTTGCGTGGCGCAATATTAGCCGTCACGCTGATGTTGCCTTGACCGCCACACAGCATCAGTGCGACTGCCGTTGGATCGTCACCGGAGTACACCGCAAAACCTGGCGGAACATCGCGGATCAGCCACTGCGCCCGTTCAATGTTGCCAGTAGCTTCCTTGACGCCGACAATGCTGGGGATTTGTGCCAACCGCAGCACGGTTGCATGCTGTAGATCAGCGACGCTGCGGCCCGGGACGTTGTAGAGCACGCAGGGTAAGTCGCCAACTGCTTCGGCAATGGCTTTGAAGTGCCGATATTGGCCTTCTTGCGTGGGTTTGTTGTAGTAAGGAACCACCTGCAGCTGGCAGTCCGCGCCAATTTGGTGGGCAAACTTAGCCAGCTCAATAGCTTCTAGCGTGGAATTGGCACCGCAACCGGCCATGATAGGAATACGCCGGCCGTTGATGATGTTGTGCGGCGCACTGGCTTGCTCTACCGCGACCCGGATGATCTCGCAGTGTTCCTCCACATTCATCGTGGGCGACTCACCGGTTGTGCCCACCACACCGATGCAGTCGGTGCCCTCGGCTACATGCCAGTCGACCAGTTTGCGCAGCGCCGCATAGTCAACGCTAGTGTCTTCATGCAAAGGCGTTACAAGGGCAACGATGCTGCCAATAATGGGATTCATGTGTAGTCGCTTGCGTAGAAGTGTGCCACTGCGCTGGGCGGTAGCGCGTGACGAAACCGGCCAAAACGCTGGCCATTGTGCATTCTACCCAGTGCGCCAGCGCGCTCGGAGCGCGCCAACAGCGCGCCTGCTCCAACCCAGTAGCAGGTAACAGCGGCGGGTTCACGCTTCGTCAAGAAGCTAGAAGGTACCGTGTGGCCGTTGCGGCATTAACTTGGTTGACCGCTGCGATACGCTGCGTAAAACGGGCGCCGGTTGGCGCGGCTCGGTGCATGCGCGCTGGCTCAAACCCATCTTCAAACGCGACAACACGAAGCCGCGTACACAGCCGCAGCAATTCACCAGCTTGCAGCAAAAAGTCAGGCCGTGATGGCTTGCCCACGGTTTCATTACCCTGGGTAAAAGTCTCGTAAATTAAAACGCCGCCCGGCGCAAGGCTGTCCAGCAGCACAGGCATTAAAGGCCGCCACAGGTAGTGGCTCACCACCACCGCGTCAAACTGGCGTCCGGCGAGCGGCCACGCCCCGGACTCGATGTCTGCCAAGACTTTTTCGCAGCGTGCCGGTGGCAGATCAATAAGCGCCAAAGCGGCGCTGCAGCGGTCCAGCGCAGTCACTGTGTGGCCTTGCCCGTGAAACCAGCGCGCGTGGCGGCCGCGACCGCAGGCAAGGTCCAGCACCCGACTAGCCGGCTTGAGCAGGTGCGACCAGCGCTGAATCCAGGCCGAGGGCGGCTGGCCGCCGTGCAAGTCAGCGGGCTGGGCCGATATGCACGGCAGGGGTGGCGTGTTGGGCTTCAAAGTCAGACTTTCAATTGACGCAGCTGGTTGACGCGCTTAGTTAAGGCGGCTAGTTCGGGCGGTTAGTTAAGGCGGTTAGTTCGGGCGGTTAGTTCGGGCGGTTAGTCGAACCAGGTAAGTGCTATCTAAATAATAGCTGAATCGGCAGTAAAAACGACGGCTACATGCCTATTTGACCAAAAAACGGCTTTTTCTGTCCGCAACGCCGCCGGTCGCGGCTCGACAGCTGCCCGAGCCTTGCTGTTGTAACTGACTACGCCGTTGTGCCGGCACAAGTAGCGCAACCCTGCCAGCCCCAGTAGCTGCAAAATCGCGCCGGCCACGGCCACGGCCACGGCCACGGTAGGGCCACCTAATCGCCCAGCTGCCACAGCCCCCGCATGTTCGCTGACCAACGCTGCAAACCCACAGCTTCATTTGCGCTGACACTGCTGTTGATTTATCCAGTTTATTCGACCGCACCGTTAGAATGCGGCAATCCAAAAAACCGCTATGGCTGACCCAATTACCTCCTTGCCCTTGCTGCCGCCCGCTTTTTCAGTGCCCGCGTATTCGGAGAGCTCTATTCGCGTGCTCAAGGGGCTAGAGCCTGTCAAGCAGCGCCCGGGTATGTACACCCGAACCGACAACCCGCTGCACGTCATTCAAGAGGTGTTGGACAACGCAGCCGATGAAGCTTTGGCCGGGCATGGCAAAAAAATTCGCGTGACCTTGCATGCCGACAGCTCAGTGAGCGTGGACGACGATGGGCGCGGCATTCCTTTTGGCCTGCATCCTGAAGAAAAAGCGTCGGTTCTTGAGCTGGTGTTCACCCGGCTGCATGCGGGCGGCAAGTTCGACAAAGGCAAGGGCGGGGCTTACAGCTTTTCGGGTGGGCTGCATGGCGTTGGGGTCTCAGTTACCAATGCGCTGTCAAGCCGACTTGAAGTGACTTCCTACCGCGACGGCACGGTAGCCCGGATGGTGTTTTCTGGCGGCGACGTGGTGCAAAAGCTGCAGCTCCGCCAAGCGGGTGACGCCCCCCACCCGGATCGGGACTTGCTGTGGCCAGCAGCGGACACAGCGCCACGCGAGCGCAAGTCTGGCACCTCGGTGCGTGCTTGGCCTGACCCAAAATATTTTGAATCTGCGGCCCTGCCGATGGCCGAGTTGACCCATCTGCTGCGCAGCAAGGCGGTGTTGATGCCCGGCGTCAGCGTGACGCTGGCCAATGAAAAAACCCGCGATACCCAGACCTGGCTCTACAAAGGCGGCCTGCGCGACTATTTGGCGCAAACACTCAATGGCCAGCTGGTCATCCCGATGTTTGAGGGCGAAGGCTTTGCTGAGCCGTCGCATGAGAGCTTTGCCGAAGGCGAGGGCGCCGGCTGGTGCTTGGCATTTACCGAAGACGGGCCGCCGGTGCGCGAAAGCTATGTCAACTTAATCCCCACGAGTGCCGGCGGCACCCATGAAAGCGGCCTGCGTGATGGCGTTTTTGCCGCCGTCAAGAGCTTCATTGAGCTGCACTCATTGCTGCCCAAAGGCGTCAAGCTACTGCCCGAGGACGTGTTTGCGCGCGTCAGCTATGTGCTGTCAGCCAAAGTGCTTGATCCGCAGTTTCAAGGTCAGATCAAAGAGCGGCTGAACTCGCGCGATGCAGTTCGCCTGGTATCGAGTTATGTGCGCCCTTCATTGGAGCTGTGGTTAAACCACCATGTTGACTACGGCAAAAAACTTGCCGACTTAGCCATTCGCGCCGCCCAGACGCGGCAAAAAGCAGGGCAGAAAGTTGAAAAGCGCAAGGGCTCAGGCGTGGCCGTGTTGCCCGGCAAACTCACTGACTGTGAAAGCCGCGACTTAGCGCACAACGAGGTGTTCTTAGTTGAAGGTGACTCGGCCGGTGGCAGTGCCAAGATGGGTCGCAACAAGGAAAGCCAGGCGATTTTGCCGCTGCGGGGCAAGGTGCTCAACACCTGGGAAGTCGAGCGTGACCGGTTGTTCGCCAACAACGAGATTCACGATATTTCAGTGGCGCTGGGGGTGGACCCGCATGGCCCAACCGACAGCCCTGACCTGTCGGGCCTGCGCTACGGCAAGGTCTGCATTTTGAGCGATGCCGACGTGGACGGCTCGCACATTCAGGTGCTGCTACTGACCTTGTTTTTCAGGCATTTTCCAAAATTAATCGAGACTGGCCATCTGTATGTAGCCCGGCCACCACTGTTTCGGGTGGATGCGCCGGCCCGAGGCAAAAAGCCTGC
>JAYULP010000125.1:0-27095 GCA_043763445.1 Polaromonas sp. | reverse complement strand
GCCTACGCCACGAGTTGCTACAGCATGAAGGAGATCGCGCAGGCGTTTGATATTCATTACGCTACCGTTAGCAGGATTGTGAAAAAAGTATGAGAATGCGTGAATGCAAGACCTGACCCTAGATTCCTGCTCTCTTGCTCTGTGCTAAGAATGTGTGAATGCAAGACCTGACCCTAGATTCTCTTTGAATGCAAGACCTGACCCTGGATTCTACAAGACCTGACCCTAGATTCTCTGTGCTCTAGATTCCTCTCCTCTGTGGCCCTAGGTTCTCTGAGGGCTACAGGCCCGTTTGTCACATAGCCACCTCTGAAATTGCCTCTTTGGCCGCCTGCGCTGGCAGCACGCTGCGGGCCAAAAACCGCGTATCGGCAAATTGTGGGCAGAATCTGCCCCATGTTGATGACCGCTTGCACCCGCAAACCCCCATGCCTGTTGGTGCGCGGGGTGCTTGGGCTGCGGCGCAGCGTCAGGCCCAATGCATTTTAGAAAGAACCTTCACTTATGGCAGCCAATAAACCAAAAGGCCTAGGCCGCGGACTGGAGTCCTTGCTTGGCCCTAAAGTGCCTGAGTCAGGCGACGCGCTGGTCAACACCAATGTCGCTGGGCCTGGCCTGTCAACCGCCCTGCGGCTCGACGACCTGGTGCCTGGCCAGTACCAGCCTCGCACCCGCATGGACGAAGGCGCGCTCTACGAGCTGGCCGAGTCCATCAAGGCGCAAGGCATCATGCAGCCGATTTTGGTGCGCCGTCTGGGCAGTGGCCCCAACGACGGCAAGTATGAAATCATTGCCGGTGAAAGGCGCTTTCGGGCCGCCCGGCTGGCCGGGTTGGACAGCGTGCCAGTGCTGGTGCGTGACGTGCCTGACGAGGCCGCCGCCGCCATGTCGCTGATTGAAAACATCCAGCGCGAAGACCTGAACCCGCTCGAAGAAGCGCAGGGCTTGCAGCGCTTGGTCAAAGAGTTTGGCCTGACCCATGAGTTGGCTGCACAGGCCGTGGGCCGTTCGCGTAGCGCCGCCTCCAACTTGCTGCGGCTGCTCAACCTAGCCGAGCCGGTTCAAGCCATGCTGATGGCTGGCGACCTCGACATGGGCCATGCCAGAGCGCTGCTCAGCCTGGAGCGCGCCACCCAAATTACTGCCGCCAACCAGATCACCGCTAAAAAAATGTCAGTGCGTGAGGCCGAAAGCCTGGTCAAAAAAGTCGGCTCTGAGTTCTCGCTGCAGCCGCAAAAAGTCGTGCGCGAAAAGTGCCGTGACACCCGCCGGATCGAAGAAGAGCTGTCCGACCTGCTCATGGCTGAGGTTGAGGTGCGCATCAAAAAACAGATCAAGCGCCGCGGCCGCCGTGAAGACACTGGCGAGGTCGCAATTCAGTTCAGCTCAATGGACGAGCTCAATGGGCTGATCGAGCGCTTGCGCAGGCAGGGCCCGGGCGCGTAGTTGCCGGGTCAAAAAGCAGCTTTCCGCTTGTTGTTTGACCCCGTAGAACAGCCGCTGAGCAGGCATGCTGTGGGCAGCGGTGCGCCCAAACCAGCACGGCTTGCCAGCGCCATAAAACGCAAACTCGATTGGCGCGCTTGGCGCGCCTTGTGAAAAATTCTGCATGCCCCAGGCCCAGGCTGAATTCAACGGCTCCCGCACAGCGCAGCCGCCGGCGCGCAGTGCTCCGCGAAGGCGGGACCGCCCAAAATGCTTGCTTTGCCACTGCCCCGCATTAGCTTTTTGCCAAAACCAGCGGTTTGCACTACAGCACACGGCAAACTGCCGCCAAGTTTGAGCGCTAGGCACAACCGGCCCGGCTTGTGGGCTAGAGCGCTGGCCACACCACTGCCTTTGAACCGCAAGGTTTACTGCTGGGCTGGCGTGGCGGCCACGGCGCAAGGCAGGGCCAGTAGCTTGAGTTTTCACGCTTGGCAGTCGATGATCCGCACCATGCACTTAAAAAATAAAATGCCATGTTGATACCCGTCCAGCCGTTTTTGAACTGCCGGTTTACTGCCGCGTTAAACCCACCATGAAAGCGGCAGTGCGGGTGCTGATGATTGAAGATGAGGCGCGTATCGTCGAGTTTGCTCAGGCCGGCCTGGCGTTGCGTGGTTTTGTGGTGAAGGCCTGCTTGGACGGCCACGCTGGGTTTGACGCCGCTTGCAAGGCTGAGCATGACGTGGTGGTGCTGGACCTGATGCTGCCCGGGCGCGACGGCTTGTCGGTGCTGACCGGCATGCGTGCGGCGGGCGTCAACACACCGGTAATTTTGCTGACGGCTCGCAACGCGTTAAGCGACCGTGTGGCCGGCCTTGACCTGGGCGCAGACGACTACCTGGCCAAGCCCTTTTTTGTCGAGGAGCTGGCCGCGCGCATCCAGGCGCTGCTGCGCCGTCGCGCGGGCGACCGGCAAAACACGCTGCAGGTAGGCAGCGTTCAATTAGACCGCCTCAGCCGGCAGGTGAGCTGTGGTGGGCACCGCATTGACTTGACCACCCGCGAGTTCAATTTGATCGAATACTTGATGCGTTCGGCCGGCCAGTTATTGACCCGAACCCAAATTTTGGAGCACGTCTGGGGCTATGACTTTGACACCGGCACCAACGTGGTGGACAGCTGCGTCATGCGGATCCGAAAAAAAATGGCGGGCATCAACAGCTCGCTGGACGCTGACTCGCTCATTGAGTCAGTTCGCGGTGTGGGCTACCGTTTCAAACCGGCGCCATGAGGCGCGTTGTCACCTCATTTCGTGCCCGCATTTTTTTGATCACCGCGCTGATCGTGGTGCTGGTGATCGCTGGCATTGCCGCGCTCAGCTGGCGCAGCATCTTTAGCTACCAGCTCGAAGGCCTGGACCAGCGCTTGTGCAGCGAAGCCCGCCGCTTAGCGTCTGAGCTACCCCTTGACGAAATGCTGGCTGACCTTGAGCAAGACATTGCGCCCAAACTGCAGCTGCAAAGCACACAGCAGCTGTTGCTGTGGCGACAAAGCGCGCCGCCGGCGGCCGACTACGGTGTCGCCAGCGTGCTGAGCTCATCGCGCTGGCCTGCGCAGTTGACACCGGCTCAAATGCTTTGGGCGCAGGGCGCTGCAGTGTCGTCGCCGTTGCAGCTGCTGCCAGCACTGTTCGGCACTGACGGCAACCGCGCTGCGCCGGGGGTCACAAACACTGACGCTTGCAGGTGGTCAACCTTTACCTTGGGCGGCGCTGACTGGCGCGCCGCCCGCGTTGTTTCCCGGTACTCAGACGGTTTGGTGGCCGCTGACCTCGCAGCTGTTCGGCATGTGCTCAACGAGGGGCTGCAGCGGCTTGCCTCAGTCGCGCTGCCCCTGGCGCTTGTTTGGACTGGGCTTGGGGCGTGGGCGTTGTCAGCGTTGGCCATAGGGCCGCTGACACGGCTGCGCCGCAACATGGAGCGTGTCAATGAAAAAGCGCTGGACCAGCGCCTGCCGCTTGACCGGGAGGACCGCGAATTCGGAGCCCTTATCGACGCGTACAACACCATGCTGGAACGCCTGGAGCTAAGTTTTCACCAAGCGTGCCGATTTTCAGCCGATGCAGCGCACGAGCTGAAAACGCCACTCACCATTTTGCAGGGGCAGCTGGAGCAGGCCATCAACGTGTCCAGTCACTGGCCCATTCAGGTGGCATTGACGCAGATGCTCGACGAGGTCAGTCGCCTGTCGGCCATTACCCGCAAGCTGCTGCTGCTGTCGCAGGCGGACGCTGGTCAGTTGCCGCTGCTGTTGTCCCGCGTTGACTTGAGCCCCATGCTCAGCGAGCGACTCGCTGACGCGCAGCTGCTGGAGTTGCAGAACATCACGATCTCCAGCGAACTGCCGGCCCATGCCTTTGTGCAAGCCGACGAGCAGCTGCTTGGCCAGGTGCTCAATAACCTGTGCAGCAATGCGTTTCGCTACACCCCGGCGGGCGGATGGATCAAGGTGCGGGCTCGGGTATTGCCAACCGGCGTTACCATTTTTATGGCCAATAGCGCCACACCGATCCCAGAGGCAACGCGCTTGCGGTTTTTTGATCGCTTTTTCCGTGGCAATGCCGCGCACAACCGCACCACCGATGGCTATGGCTTGGGTTTGAGTCTGTCCCGGGTGATCGCCCGCGCGCACGGCGGTGACCTGACGCTGCAGCGCAGTGCCGAAAACGAGGTCAGGCTGCGCCTTTGGTTGCCCGGCAAATAGCGCCGCAGTTAATGACGAAGATGTCATCGTTGCGCGGCACAGCGCCGGTACGCTTGGCCCATTGAACACCGGCGCTTGCTGCGTTGTTAACACCAGCCTTACGGAGTTTGTATGAAGTTTTTTTCCTCCCACTGCTTACTTTTGTCATCCGCTTGCCTGCTCGCGGCTTGCGGCGGCGGCTCAGGCGCTGACACCACCACGGCCACACCAGTGTCAGCAAGCACCACCAGCACAGCAACAGCGCCAACAACCGCCACGGCCAGCGCCAGCTCAGCGACAGCGCCTAAGCCAACTGCTAGCAGCCCTACTACTGCCCCTACCCCTACCCCTACTCCTACCTCCACATCGCCGAGCTCTGCCGCAGCGCTGAACGCGGTGTACAAAAACGTCAAGTGGCAAACCGGTGTGTCGGTCACGTTCCCAACAGACTGCTCGATGACCTACACCTCGAACGGAGCGCCTAACCACGCGCTTGATGCTTACTACCTTGAGCCCGTCAAAGACGTTGGCGGCAGCGTCGTTGCTACCGCACCTGGCAGCCGCATGCAGCTCGGCACAGCTACTTTCACCGCCAGCACGACCAAAATGTCGTTCACCTTCAACACCTGCCCTGCCAAGGCCAGCACCACAACTGCCACCAGCGGCGGCGCCATTGGCTGGATGATCTCTGGGGCGTCACTGTTTAACGCCACCGAAGGCAACAACACCACGACCCCAGCGTTGAGCGACAACGTGTCCTACACCTTTGTTGACAGCAGCAACGTGGCTCAAAAAGCTACTTTTATTGACAGCTGTAACGGGCACCCCACACCGCTGAAAGGCACTTACCACTACCACGGCTTGCCAGAGTGCGTGACGTCCATCGTTGACGCCCCAGCCGGGCCGTCACACATCATCGGTATCGCCAACGATGGCTTTCCGATTTACGGCAACAAAGACGCCAGCGGCAATGCCATCACAACGGCTCAGCTGGACGCCTGCAATGGCATTACCAGTGCCACACCCGAGTTTCCGAATGGCATTTATCACTATGTGTTGCCCGCCAACGAGTTGGGCTTTCAGTCCTCGCTCAAATGCCTGAGCGGCACTGTCGCTACCCGGCTGGCAGTAGCCGTGTTGGCTAACGGCATTTGCTATGGCTCCCGCGTCGCACTGGTGCTCAAAGGCCAACGCCAGCGTGTGGCTGCCAATGGCCGCAATGGGCTAGCGGATGCCAGCGTGAGCATATCGCTGTAACTACAAATGAGCGGCTGACACGGCGCTAACAAGGCGCTAACAAGCCGCTAAGGCCCCCCGAAAATCATCCTTTGGAGAGTAACGCTTTGATGAAAACATCTTTGTGCGCTGGACTGGTGCTGGCCACCTGCTTGACGTTGACTTCGTGCGGCGGCGGCAGCAGCGCGAGCCCTACTGCGGTTGCCACCCCGGCGCCCGCCACGGGCGCAGCGACCACCGGTGCCGTGGCGAGCCCGGCTACTAGCGCTTTTACGCTCAGCAGCACCGCCTTCGTTGAAGGCGGCACCTATGGCACAACCTACACCTGCGACGGCGCCAAGTCCACGCCCCCGCTGGCTTGGACCAACGCTCCGGCTGGCACCAAAGCTTTTGTGCTGCTGATGACCACGCTACCCACCGCAACCACCACCAAGTGGAACTGGGTTTTGTACAACATTGCCGCCACGGTGTCGAGCCTGAGCACCAACACCACTGGCATCGGCACGCTGGGCAGTGCAGATGACGGCGCAGGACTTGCCTATGCCCCGCCGTGTTCACAAGGCCCCGGCGCAAAAACCTACACCTTCACGCTGTACGCGCTGTCGGCGCTGCCCACACTGCCTAGCGTGGCCAGTGCCAACACCGGCGCTGTCGTTACCGCCGCAATTGCGCCGCTGACGCTGAACACCGCCGTTTTGAACGTGACCGCCACCCGCGGCACGACCGGCACAACGCCGCCCACCGCGCCGCCGAGCACGGCCACCACCGCGCCGCCCGCTGCCAGCGCGTCAGCGGCCACCAACTGTGCGCTGATTCAAGCGTCCACCGAAAGTTACGCCGCCAGCGTATCGGTGGACTGCACCGCCAGCGACTACGGCAAGATGGCTTCCAACGGTATGCCCAGCCACGCCATGATGAACGGCATCACCGCTACCAATTTGCAGGTGCCCCTGCCGCAAAACTTCACCGGCACCAAAGCGTGGAACTTGCCACTGACACCCGCTATTGCCGCCACCACCACTGCCGTGCTGGACGGACCGGTTGGCATGGCCATCAACGGTGTGCCAATTTTCAACCCCTGCAAGCAAGGCGGCTGCACCGCCACAGCCGGCGGCGGCGACACCAAAGTACTCGGCGAGCTGGACAGCTGCAACGGCCATGCCGGGCGCGCCGACGACTACCACTACCATGCCGCTCCAACGTGCTTGATGGCGGACCAGCCCGCAAGCTACTGGAACACCCACCCGATTGGCTGGGCACTGGATGGCTTTGCGATTTTTGGCTACAACAACGCTGACGGCACCACGGCTACCCGCGACGGCATCTGCGGCGGCAACACGCTGTCGGTGCCCAACGCACCGGCCGGCTACAGCTACCATGTCACCGACGCATCGCCTTACGTGATGTCCTGCCTGCGCGGCACGCCAAGCCCTGACTTGGTAAGCCAAGCCAGCAAGTACGTCCCGTTGCGTAAACCGCCAGTGACACCATTTGCTGTTTCTAACCTAACCCTGAGTACCTCGGCCGCTGACGGCTACCAAGTGCTGCAGTTCACCTCGGCAATTAGCTTTACGGCCACCACCGGCACGGACAGCACCAGCAACGCCCCTGGCAGCTACCGCGTGCGCTACAAACCCGCGCTGGGTGCTGAGCTGGCGGTGCTGTTGGCACAAAGCGCCAACACCGGCAAATCGGCTTGCTGGACTTTCCAGTTCACCAGCGCAGCCGGTGCCACCACCCAGCCAACCACCTCATACTGCCGCTAGTGTGCCGTTGCCCACGCCTCAAAACGGTGTGCCTATGAGCCGTACACTGACTGCAAGCCGGGCGGCAACGGCCCTGCTGGCCTGGGCGCTGTGTGCCTATGCCGGTGCCCACCAGCTGCCCGACAACCGCGCTACGCTGGTGCAACGCGATGCACACCACATTACTTTGCTGTTGAATGCAGACCTGCCACAAGTCATGCATCAGGTGCTGGCGCCCAAACAAGCGTTTGCTGAGTTTGCGCTGGCGAGTTCGTCCGCCACGCCAGCTCAGTTCAACGCGGCTGTTATGGCCATGCAAAAAAATATAGAACAGGCGCTGCGGGTGGTGGACAGTAATGGCGGCGCTTTGGTGGTCTCAAACTGGGTGTGGCCCGCTTCTGCACAGCTGCAAGCAGCCCTGCGCGAGCGGGCCATGGCGCTGGTGGTGAACCCCGACGACCATGGCGAAGCGGGCGCCTTGGAGGTGCGGGCCGACCTGCGCGCCGCCCAACCGGTCAAGGCACTGCGGGTTCAGTTTCCCGCCGCACTCAAGCGCGTGATGCTGGTGACTTACCGCCCCACCCAGGTGTGGGTTGAGCCCACCCAAACCTCTGCCCTGATGACGTTTTAACCGCTGGCACAACACCATGAAAATCGCTTCAACTCACCGCGCATTGGCGGCTGCCCTGATTAGCATGGCCCTTGCCAGCAGTGCGCTGGCCCAAAGCGCAGGCGCTGACACCTTGCCTGCAGCTGGCGAGCGCCGTGGCCCGCCCCCCGAGTCGATTGCCGCTTGCAAGGCCGCTGCGCTCAACCAAGCCTGCAGCTTCACCGTCGGTGCCCGAGCTGAAAAAGGCAGCTGTTTTCAGCCAGACGCGAGCAAACCGTTGGCCTGCCGCCCTGCGCGCAGTGGGCCACCGCCGGAGTCACTGGCGGCCTGCAAAACCCTCAAACTCAACGACGCCTGTGCGTTCGCCGCGCCAGAAGGGCCTGCGAAGGGCAGTTGCACAGCGGCCGAAAGCGGCGTGTTGGGTTGCCGACCCCATCGAAAGTAAGTTATGCCGCTGGCCCGCCACTGCCTAGCAACGCTGTCAACGCCAGCAGCGATCACAATTTGTAAATGCTCATAATTTCATAGCTGCGTAGGCAGTAAAACCCACGGCCAAACAGTGTTTGAGTGCCAAAACAGCGGTTTTCGTGGTCTGCGCTTGCCAGCGTGTTCGCGCCGCGCTGTGCGTTTGGCGCGCAGGCCTCACCAGCGGCGCGCGTGAACTGTGACAAACTTCAAAGCTACTCAACATACGGTGGCATGCCACCCACTTATCCGCCATGGCTAACCGACTTACTCAAATCGCCACCCGCACCGGGGACAACGGCACCACTGGCTTGGGCGATAACACCCGTGTCAGCAAAGACAGCCTGCGCGTACACGCCATGGGCGATGTGGACGAGCTGAACTCCAACATTGGCGTGCTGCTGTGCGAGGCTGTGCCGGCTGGTGTGCGCGGCGCGCTCGTTGAGGTGCAACACCAGTTGTTTAACTTGGGCGGCGAGTTGTCGATTCCTGGCTACGAGCTGCTCAAACCTGAGGCGGTGCTAGCGCTCGACGCTGCGCTAGCGCAGCACAACGCTGCCTTGCCCCGCCTGGCCGAATTTATTTTGCCTGCCGGTAGCCGGGCTGCCGCATTGGCCCATGTGTGCCGCACCGTTGCCCGCCGCGCCGAACGGGCGGTGGTTGCTCTGGGCCAACAAGACGCGCTGAAAGACACTCCCCGCCAGTACCTCAATCGCCTCAGCGACCTGCTGTTTGTGCTGTCGCGCGTGCTCAACCGTATGGACGGCGGCGATGATGTGTATTGGAAAAGCGAGCGCATGGCCCGGGCTAGCGCCGAGTAACCTGCCGTTGATGGGTATGCCCGGTCAGCACCGGTTGAGCCGGTGCCCCAGGGTGAACGAGCAGTTTTTTTTGCTCGCTCTGGGTTTGTTTAAGGGCTAGTTTGGCCAGCACACGCAGGGACAAGCGCAGCGCGAACCCATCTCTGAGCCCAATCAATCATCGGCAGTGAATCGTCGCGGGCCAGTGCCGTCAAACGCCAACCCAAAGCCGCTGGCTTTTGCCATTTTGGTTTGCGCTTTCAGCCAGCGTTTAAGGCCTGCGCCGGTCTGCACGCAACGTAAATCGTCCTGCATCTCGGCGGTTGCCGCCATCAACCCAAGCGCTTGTGCGTTCAGCTCCAGCGCCAGACCGGCCGCTGTGAGGGGTGTGAACTGCGACAACGAAAACTCCGCTTGCAAGCTGACTGCGGCTGCACGCAGGCCCCCGTCCAGTGCGGTGACACGCTGTTGGAGCAGCAGGCTCAGTGCGGCCATTTTTTCAGCGGTCAGGCGGCAAACGGCACCCGCATCAACCGCGTCGCAGCGCCGCTGAAGCGTCAGCAACGCTAGCAGGTCACGCCGCGCATAAGCGGCATTGGCCTGCCCCATCAGATCAGTTTTTCGCACCCGCGCCAGCGCGTCGGGTTCACGGTCAGGGTGCAGCGCGCTGGCCAGCCGGCGGTAAAGGCTGCGTAGCACGCCTTGCGCGTCATGCTGTAGGGCACACGCCTGTTGCTGCGCGGCCGACTTGGGCTTGCTGTGGCGCCTGGCCGCAGCTTTACCTGTTTGTTGGTCCAGTGTTTGCGGCTTGCTGCGCTGCAGGTCATGAACTGAGCCGCAGCTATCGAGGCTGTTGAAGTCGCTTGTGCTGCTGACCTGCACCCCCGACCGGCGCGGCCGCATGTTTTTTTTGTCGTCAGCGGCGGCTTTTTCTTTGTCCGACAAGGTTTGCGGGCTGTGACGGTCGTGCAGCGCGCGCATGGCCTGGTCACCGGACACAGCCAGCGACTCACTGCAGCCGCAAACCAGCGCTTTTGCCTTGCGCAGCAGGGCCGGGCTCAGCTCGCTGGTTTGCAAACGCACGTCCAGCTGCAGCAGCATTGCTCGCCACACGGCGTTGTACTTGGCCTGCAGCGGCGGCAAGGTGCAGCGGTACTGCGGGCCAAAGGTGTCCGTCAAGGCTTGGATCTGCGCTAGTTTTTGGGTCAGCGACGCTACTTTTTCCAGCAGCTGGTCAAATCGCAGCTGCGCCGGCGCGAGTTGCGCAGCAGGGCGCTGCAGCGACAACTCAGCCGCGGCGCTGGGCGGCAAGGGTGGCGAGGTTGCCGCGCCTGATAAAGGCTGGTTTTGCGTGGTGGGCATGCTCGTTGGTGCAAAGGCCTGCGCGCTGAAATAGCCGCATGGCGACATCATTATGTTGACATTGCCTTGTTTTGCAGTCGGCGGGTGGCCCAGGACTTGCCCACTTAAGCGGCTGGCGGTTTGGGCGTCTGCGCGGGCGGCACCGGCTCGAACAGCAGCCGCGACCTTGGGTAACGCAGCGCGCAGCCGGCAAAAGCGACAAGTCGCGGCCAGGGTGGCGACGTTGTTTTTGAAAAGCGAGCGTGCTGGCGGGACGTTGGGTTTATGAAGGCGCGCTGCACACCAGGCTTTTGCGGCGTAGCGGTTGTGGTGAAAAAAGCCCACCAGCGCTAAGGCTTTTCCGGCCAGCGGCTCCTGCAAGGCCGCACCTTGGTGAAATAACGCTTGGCCGCGCGCCAGCTGCCGCTAGCGGGGCAGCAGCATCGCCATGGTGATGCGCGACACGCAGGTGAGCTCGCCGGCCTCGTTAGTCAGCTCAATGGCCCACACCTGGGTGCTGCGGCCGATGTGCACTGGCCGCGTGATGCCAGTAACCCAGCCGCTGCTCACACCGCGCAGGTGGTTGGCGTTGATGTCCAAGCCCACAGCGCGGTGCCCGGCTGGCGCTGCAAATGCCGCCGCGCACGAGCCCAGTGTTTCTGCCAGCACCACCGACACGCCGCCGTGCAGCAGACCCGCCGGTTGAGCCGTGCGCGCGTCCACTGGTACGCGGGCACGAATGAAGTTCTCACCAACCTCCAAAAACTCGATGCCTAGGTAAGACACGGCGGTGTTGGCGCTGATAGCGGTCAGGATATCAACAGAAATAGCTTGTTTCCAGAGGCTCATAACGGGCTCATTGAGGATGGTCTGCATAACTTGGGCGACCAGCCAAGCCAGCCAAGCCAGCCAAGCCAGGCGAGGTGGGCTACCAAGCGCTCTTTGCGGTCAGTTACACGGCCAGTTGCGCGGCCAGTGGCAACAACAGCTGCAGTTTGCCCAAGTCCGCTTGGCGACACACCGCTAAGCGTTGCGTAAACCGTCTTTTATGGCCGTCGGCGTACAACAGTTTAACCACGGCATTGATTTTTTTGTAAGCTCCACGCTCGCGCCGAACTTGCTTGCTTCGGCCCAACTTTTGCCTGCACAAACCATGCGGTCGGCAAACTGAGGCCGTGCAGAAAAACTTTTTTCGCACGCTACGCTAGCGCTCAGTTGGTGCTCACAAGTGGCTACAAAGCACACTGGCAGTTCAGCTGCGACGCAAGGCCCGTTAGCCGTGGCCAACAGGGCAAGCCCGCGACTTACAGCACAGCGGGCCAACTTCGCCTGTGCTGCGCCCTGGCCCCGACCTATGCTGCAGTTGATGCTCAGTGCCACTTGCTCGCCAACCCCGTTGCAGCCGGTCAAGCGCCGCATGTCGCGCTGGACGCTGGCCCTGGCGGGCGTGGCTGCGGCCGTAGCGCTTGCCGGTGGGGCATTGGCTTGGCGGCTACCCAGCAACGGGGATATGGCAAAGCGCGCAGCAACCATTTTGAGCCAAGCCGCTGGCACGCCAGTCACCGTGGGTGGGCTGGCGTGGCAGCTGTGGCCGCAACCGGCGCTTACGCTGACTGATGTTGCCAGCTCGCCTACCGGTGTTGCCGCGCAAGCGTTGCATGTTGAGCGTGTTACCGCCTACCCGCTGTGGTCAGCCGTTTTGTTCCGGTCCGGGGCAATGCACCTGAAGCGGCTGGAAGTTGACGGCGCAACGCTGCCGCAGCTGGCATTGACTGCACTCAATAAAACCGCTGTTGCCGCTAAGGGGCTGGCACTGGCCAGCGCTGCGCTGCAGATCGACAACCTAGCGTGGCGCAAGGTGAGCTGGGTGTCGCGCTATGGCGCGCCGCTGGTGGTGGCCGGTGAAGCGGCGTTTGACGCCGACTGGCGCCCGCGCAGCGCTGTGCTGCGCGTGCCTGATGCAAAGTCTGCCAAAGCGCCAACCCAGGCCAGCTTGACGCGCCAGGGGCACAGCGATCGCTGGTCGGTAAGTGCACACATCGGCAGCGGCAGCGCCAAGGGCGAGCTCACGTTGCAAGCGCTGGACAGCAGCGCCGCGGGCTGGGCTCTCAACGGCACCTTAGCGCTGCAGGGCATTGAGCTCGCGCAGGCATTGGCCGCGCTGAACCGGCGCACCATCGTCGCCGGTCGGGTCAGCGGCACCATGACCGTGTCAGCACGCAGCTCAGCTGGCAACGGCGCGCTGGGTTTGGTGAGCGGCCTGCAAACGCAGACCCGCTTCAGCTTAGGCCCCGGTGCCTTGCTGCGCTTTGACCTGAGCAAAGCTGTGCGCACTCTGGGCGCTGACGTGCGTGGCCAGACGGCGCTGGACAGTATCACGGGGCACGTGGCGAGCCAGAACAGCGCTAGCGGCATGGTGCTGCGGTTTACCGACTTGAAGGTACGCTCTGGCGCGCTGACCGCAGTGGGCGAGGCCACGCTGGCCGGTCGCACGGTGGACGCTACGCTGGCGGTTGACGTGGTGGACGGCTTGGTCGGCGTGCCGCTGCGCATCACCGGGCCAACCTACGCCGTCAACGTGTCGGTGCCACCTTCGGCCCTGGCGGGCGCGGCTGTGGGCACGGCAGTACTGCCAGGCGTGGGAACGGTGCTTGGCGCCCGGCTAGGCAGTGCTATTGCCCGCTCATTGAGCGGGCTTGCTGGGCCACCGGCTGCTGCCGGCCACACAGCGACGGGCCGAAGCAAATAAGTTGGTCTGACGTTTTCAGCCGCTTTGCCTACAATTGAGGGGCCACAAGCCTAACGCCGGACTGCCCCATGCCACACCCAAATGCTTTGAGCCCCGAATCCCTTGAGCCCGATTTGACCAGCACGCCGCTGCACCGCGCGCAGGCACAAAATGAGGCGGCACAAAGCGCGCTGGAAGTCTCCGCTAGCGAGCTTGCGCTGGTCAATACCGTGCTAAAGCAAGAGCTGCCCGAGAGCATTCAAAGCGACGATGTGGCCTTGGCGCTGGAAAAAAACGGCGAACTTCAGTGCATCATTCATGATGTTGCCCAAGATTTAGCCGACGTGAACCAAGCGTTAACCCAGGAAATTACCGAGCGTGCCGCGCTCGAAACCGAGTTAGTGCTCACTAAGGCCGAACTCAAAGAAGTCAGGCAGGACGCCTCAGCCGGCTGAGCCAGCTGAGCCAGTAGTGGTCAGCCTGTTGGCTACACCTCACCGAGCTGCGAGCCGCGCAACTCCGCGCGCCTGAGCTGGAGCGCCGTGGCTCCAGTAGCGCTCAACAGCGCCCAAAAACTATCGGCGTCGCTGGCAAGTCAGCCTTGATCAGCACCGGCTGCAATCGCCAAAACCAACAGCGGCCTGGCCCGCCGGTTCACGGCCGAGCTGTTCGGGCACAACAGGCGAGCGCAACAGCCGGTTTTGCCGCACCTGCACGGCCAGCAATTCAATCAAAGCGGATGCTCGGTGTAGAACTTTGCGCCGTGGTAGAGCAGCGGTGAGGCACCTGCGCGGTGGCTGCAGCGCTCGACTTCACCGACAAAAATGACATGGTCACCTTCTTCGTATTGGCTGCGGTTAAAGCACTCGAAGGTGGCCGCTGCGCCGTGCAACACCGGTGCGCCGTTGACGCCCACAGTAAAGTTCACGCCCGCCCAGCGCTTGTCGCGCGGGCCGGCAAACTGCTCCGCCAAGGCTTTTTGGTCCGCCGCCAAAATGTTGACGGCATAGTGCGCGCCGGTGCTAAGCGCCGCCATCGCGGTCGCCGCTTTGCTCAAGCTCCACAACACCAGCGGCGGGCTCAGTGAGACCGAGTTAAACGAGTTGGCTGTCAGTCCAACCAAGCTGCCGTCAGCGGCGCGGGCGGTGATGACCGTCACCCCGGTGGCAAACATGCCCAGCGCGGCGCGGAACTCCAGCACGGAAAAGTCAGGGCTGCTAGCGGCTGTCAGCACAGCAGGGGCGGGTAGGGCTTGGGGAGATGAGGCATTGGGCGGCATAGCCAGCTAATTTACCTTATTGGCCGCGCCAGTGCCTGGCACGACGCGCTTCAGATCACGCCCGGCTTGCCCGAGCGCTGGGTCATTGGCCCGGGGGGCCATGTCCCCAGCGAGCTCACGCGCAGGTGGCACCACCACCCCGTTGCCGGCGAGCAGCAAGCCCGGCTGCGCCCGGCTGTTGAGCCGACCCCGCTGAAGTAAGGGGCGTGTCTTTGCATTCGCACTGGGCTTGTCGAAGGATTTTGTCGCTTGGGGCAGGCTTGGAAAAGCGCAGAGGTGATGCCGTGGTGCCACGCCGGCTGCAGGTCGCTGGCCCCAGGCAACAGCTCAGCGGGCAGGTGGGCGGCTCGGTCAGTAGCGGCGCTGGGCGGTGACGTGACAGGCCTTGTTTGGCCGTTGTCCGCTGGGGCCTTGGCGCGCACGATCGCCCATGTTTGCCTGCTTTTGTCAGGCCCGTACCCCATTGGCACAGTCCTAGCTTGGGGCTTTACGATGCTGCAGAAAAAACGTCAGCATAGCTTTAGAAGCCGAGGGCCCGTCGGGGTCAGTGTAGGAGCCGGCAGCGTTACCGCCCGACCAAGCGTGCGGGCCGGAGGTCACCCGCCACTGCTCGACAAACGGCGTGCCGTGCGCGTCGCTGTGGCGGGTGCGTCTGGCTGATTTACTGCGGGCCTGGCCAACGTCCGGTGCATCGTGGCTTTGCACTAGCGCTACCCCGGCGTGACCTAGAGCGGCTGCGGCTGCGCCACTGATGCTGTCGCCATTGAGCGGATGCACGGTTTTGTCGGCGCTGCCGTGAAACACGATGGTCGGCAACGCGGCCGCCAGCGAGCCGGTGGCCCCACGCCCCATCGCCTTGAAAGCGGACATCATGTCGTGCGCAGCGCCTGCGGGCAAGCCTGAATGCACCCCAAGGGCGGCGAACAAGTCGGGGTACAAACCCGCGACCACAGCGGCCATTGCGCCCCCCGCCGACAGCCCGGCAATATAGACCCGACTGGCGTCAGCAACGCAGGGCGCCTGGCCGGCGGGCTGGTCTGTCTGGTAGCGTCCGGCCGGCTGGGCCAAGATGTGCCGGGTCAAAGCGGCAATCATGCCCGGCTCCCCCCGTCCGGCCGACTGGTGGCCCGGCTCGAACCAGTTCCAGCACAGCTGGGCATTGCCCTTGGTGGTTTGCTGCGGATACAGCACCCAACAGGCGTGCTCGTCGGCTTGCGCGTTCATGGCGGTGCCGGTGGCAAAGTCCAGCGCGTTTTGGGTGCAGCCGTGCAACAGCACCACCAACGGCATGGCTGTGGGCGGGCTTTTGCCGCCGCCCGCCACTGCGGGTATATACAGCCGGTAGGCGTAACAAAGGCCCTCAAACACAAACCTGTCCTCAATAAAACGTCCCGCAGTCGGACCTCTGGCGCGCTGAAGCGGTGCTGTTTGTTCGTCGGGCACGCGCTGCACCGGCGGGGACAGCGCTGGGTGGAGTGTGGCATCGCGCGCCTCAACATCCACTACAAGCGCACTGTCCGTTGGGCGCGCGTCAGGGCGTGCCGACGGCGCATCGGCCGCCCACCCCTTGAGCGCTTGCTGAATCAAGCGTGTAGCGTCAACTAAGTGGCCGCTGCGCGTTAGCTGCGTGAGCTTACGCAGTGTTTGCTTGAAAAGAGATGTCATGGTGGTGGAGCTCCGGCATGGGCTTAGTCTACCCGGAAGGAACAAAAATGTTGCAGTGCAGCAAAGCATATCGCTTTTGCTGATTTGCGGCTTTTGCGGCCGTGGTAGGACACCACCGCGACGCGCTGCGGGCAGCCGGTGCTGCTGATTGCGCCCAACGAAGTCTTAACTTCCCGCTTGACTTCCCGCCTGCTCAGCTCACCGGGCCGCATTACTCGGCACAGTCCGCACAATGCCCTCGGGTCGGCGGCAACGCCGACTCTAGCGGCTGGCGGCGCTGCTTTTTTGCCGGCAGCGGTGCGGGGGAGTGGAGAGGCAAAAAGCAGTCGGCAGCCTGTCCCCGGCTGCAGCACCACAGCGCTGCTAGCGCTGTGCAGGCCAGGCCCAACCGTTACCGTGCAATTTGCAGCAGGCGCGGGGCCAAGCGCCTGTGCTGGTGAGGCGCTAGCCGGGTGCAGCGCCGCCCGACTTTTATCGGCGTGATGGGCAATGTTTTTTTGCCGGTTGTCAACAACGCCAATGTGGGCTGTACCCCGGCTGGACGGGCCGCTTTTTTGCCCGCTCCGGCGGCACACCTGTAGCCTAGCAGCCCTTGGCAGGCCGCGACCGACCCGGTGTGCAGTGCTGACGGCGGCGCTGGCTGACGTGCATATATTGATGTTTTTTATGCATAAACTTTGCTGGTAACTGGCTTGTAACTCCAAGCGATATTTATAAAATGCAAAAGAGCAAGCAACTGGCAACCCTCAGAGCGCACATTGGCAGCAAGGCAAAAAGGCGCGGGCGACCGCGCAACTGACGCTGCATTGCACAGTCTTGTGCATCGTTGGCGGCACTGCCGCGGCGCATTGGGTTGGTTTGCAACCCAGCCCATACCGACAGCATCCCGAGCGGGGGTGCTGTCGATATGCCGCTTGCATGGCCTGCATGGCGTGCCCGGGCCAGCCGTTTTTTAACTTTGGAGCAACGAAGATGAACCAACCTGTGATGCAAGGGCTGACTTTGAACACGCCAGCGTATGTCAAAAACGCCAAACTGATGGCGTGGGTAGCCGACATGGTGGCCTTGTGCAAACCCGCTGCTATTCATTGGTGCGACGGCAGCGATGCTGAGTACCAGGCGCTGTGCCAGCAACTGGTGAATGCCGGGACATTTAAAAAGCTCAATGAGGCCAAGCGGCCCAATAGCTTTTTGGCCCACAGTGACCCCACCGACGTCGCACGCGTCGAAGACCGCACCTATATTTGTTCCGCTGACAAAGAAAGCGCCGGCCCGACCAACAACTGGATGGCGCCAGCGGACATGCGCCAAACGCTGCAGCCGCTGTTTGACGGCTGCATGAAAGGCCGCACGATGTATGTCGTGCCATTCAGCATGGGCCCGCTGGGCTCGCCGATTGCCCACATCGGCATCGAGCTGTCTGACAGCCCGTACGTAGCGGTCAACATGAAAATCATGACCCGTATGGGCAAAGCGGTGTACCCCGTGCTGGGCGTGAACGGTGACTTTGTGCCCTGTGTGCACACGGTGGGTGCGCCGCTCGCAGAAGGCCAGGCCGACGTGAAGTGGCCTTGCAACAAAACCAAATACATCGTGCATTACCCCGAAACGCGTGAGATCTGGTCATACGGCTCCGGCTACGGCGGCAACGCGCTGCTGGGCAAAAAATGCTTTGCGCTGCGCATTGCCTCCAACATGGGCCGTGACGAGGGCTGGCTGGCCGAACACATGCTGATTTTGGGTGTGACCAATCCTGAGGGCAAAAAGTACCATGTAGCAGCGGCGTTTCCGAGTGCCTGCGGCAAGACCAACTTCTCAATGCTGGTGCCCCCCACGGGTTTTGACGGCTGGAAGGTCACCACCATCGGCGACGACATTGCCTGGATCAAGCCCGCCGATGACGGCAAGCTGTACGCCATCAACCCAGAGGCGGGCTACTTTGGTGTGGCCCCGGGCACCAACATGCTGACCAACCCGAACTGCATGGTTAGCGTGCGCGGCCACACCATTTTCACCAACGTCGCGTTGACCGACGACGGCGATGTGTGGTGGGAGGGCATGGAGCAGGACGCACCGGGCAAGGCACTGCCCGCGCATTTGATCGACTGGCAGGGCAACGACTGGACCCCCGAGATTGCTAAACAAACCGGCGCTAAGGCCGCCCACCCAAACTCCCGCTTCACGGTGGCCGCGACCAATAATCCGGCACTTGACGACGCCTGGGACGACCCCAAAGGCGTAGCGATTGACGCCTTCATGTTTGGCGGGCGTCGCTCCACCACGGTTCCGCTGGTCAGCGAAGCCCGCAACTGGGTCGAAGGGGTGTACATGGCCGCCACCATGGGCAGTGAAACCACAGCGGCCGCTACCGGCCAGGCTGGCTTGGTGCGCCGCGACCCGTTCGCGATGCTGCCGTTCGCCGGCTACAACATGAGCGACTACTTCCAACACTGGCTCAATGTGGGTGAAAAGCTGACCACCGCTGGCGCTACATTGCCCAAAATCTACACCACCAACTGGTTCCGCAAGGGCGCTGACGGCAAATTCACCTGGCCTGGCTACGGCGAAAACATGCGGGTTCTGGCCTGGATGATTGAGCGCATTGAAGGCCGGGGCCAAGGCACAGAAAACTTGACTGGCACCACGCCCCGTTATCAAGACCTGAACTGGCAGGGGCTGGACTTCAGTGCCGAGCAGTTCGACACCGTCACCAACATTGACACCAGCGCCTGGCAGGCCGAGCTGAAGTTGCACGACGAGCTGTTCACCCAGCTGCAGCACCACCTGCCCCAAGCGCTGACAGACACCAAAGCCGCGTTGGAAAAGCGACTGCTCGCCTGAGCCAAGCGTCACCGCCGCCGCGGCGGTGCCAAGCGTCTTAAAGCGTTTGTAAGCCCCTCAAACCTCACGTTTGCGGGGCTTTTTTTCGTCCACAACGCTATTTTTTACCAAAAAAGGGTGAGGCCCTTATGTTGATTGCTTAGAGTGCTATTGAAAAGATAGTATCTGTCAACACCGCGCCAGTGCCAAAAACGAACAATGGCTGTTCAAAAAAATCAAACCACGCCAAGTGCTGCCCACGTACTATGCTGTTATGGACAACTATATGGACACTTTGAAAAGCTACACCGAACGGGTACAGGCAGCGGCGTCCAGCCGAGCGCCCCTGCGCATTCGAGGCGGCGGCACCAAAGATTTTTACGGTCAAGCCTTGGTCGGCGAGGTGCTGGACATGCGCGCCTACCACGGCGTGGTCAGCTATGAGCCAAGCGAGTTGGTCGTGACCGTGCGCGCCGGCACGCCGTTAGCGGAGCTGGAGGCGTTGCTGGCAAGCCAAGGCCAGTGCCTGCCGTTTGAGCCGCCCCATTTCGGCCCCGGGGCAACGGTTGGCGGCATGGTGGCCAGCGGGCTCAACGGCCCAGCGCGCAGCAGCGTTGGTGCCGTGCGTGACTATGTGCTCGGGGTGCAGTTGCTCAACGGCAAGGCCGAGGTACTGACTTTTGGTGGTCAGGTGATGAAAAATGTCGCCGGCTACGATGTGTCGCGCCTGATGGCGGGCTCGCTGGGTACCTTGGCGGTGCTGCTGGAGGTCTCGCTCAAGGTGCTGCCGCTAGCCCCCGCTCAGAGCACCTTGGCGTTTGCGCTGGATGAAGCCGCTGCACTGCAGCAGCTCAACCGCTGGGGTGGGTTGCCGCTGCCCATCAATGCGTCCTGCTGGCAGGCCGGACAGTTGTCGGTGCGCCTGCGCGGCGCTGTGGCCGCCGTGGCGGCTGCCCAGCGAACCATGGGCGGCGCGCTGTTGGCGGCAGATCAGGCCGCTGCACTGTGGCGCAGCCTGCGGGAGCAAACCGCGCCATTTTTTATGCTGCAGCCGGGCCAGTCGCTGTGGCGTCTTAGCGTGGCCGACACCGCTGCACCGCTGGGCTTGGGCCCCACACTGCTGGAGTGGGGCGGTGCCCAGCGTTGGGTTCACCGGCCGGCGCTGCACGCCGATGTTGTGCGGGCTGCCGCCCATGCGGCGCGGGGCCACGCCAGCTTGTTTCGCGCTGGCAGCGTGCAGGCCAAAACCGTGCCGGTGTTCACCCCGCTAGCCGCACCGCTGGAGCGGATTGCGCGCGAGCTCAAGCGGCAGTTTGACCCGGCCGGCATTTTTAACCCGCAACGCTTGCTGGCTACGGCCTAGCCCTCACCGCGTATGCGCCAGCCTCGCCAGCCTTGCTGGGCAGCCCCGTACCGCGCCGACGAAGCGCACGCCACAAAGCGTGTAGACCCCCACGGTCAGAGCACTTACTGCCGCCGCGCCGCTGGACTGGGTGCGCCAGCGCTTGGCTGCGCTGTCCATATGCTCTGCCGTCCGTGCTGGCTAACTGGCGGCACGTCTACCAACGCAAAGTGCGTGCTGCGCTTGCCGCAGCAGCACCACCGCCTGCCGGACTTCTTTTAAAGCCCCTGACCTGAGTGCCCTATGCAAACCAGCCTTGCTCCTGAATACAAAACATCGGCCGACGGCTTGGCCGCCGAAGCTATTTTGCGCAAATGTGTGCACTGCGGCTTTTGCACCGCCACCTGCCCTACCTACCAGCTGCTGGGCAACGAGCTGGACGGCCCGCGTGGCCGCATCTACCTTATCAAGCAGGTGCTGGAGGGCCAAGTGCCCAGCCGTAAAACGCAACTGCACCTCGACCGCTGTTTGACCTGCCGCAACTGCGAAACCACCTGCCCGAGCGGCGTGGAATATGGCCACCTGATCGACATCGGCCGCAAACTGGTGGATGAAAAAGTAGCCCGTCCTGTGGCGCAAAAAGCCATACGTTGGGCACTCAAGGAGGGCTTACCGTCACCGTGGTTTGCGCCCGCCATGGCGCTGGGCCAAAGCGTGCGCGGCTGGCTGCCTGACGCGCTGAAGGCCAAGGTACCCGAGCGCGAGCCTGCCGGCCAGTGGCCAGCGGCTACCCACGCCCGCAAGATGTTGATGTTTGCCGGCTGCGTGCAGCCGGCAATGAAGCCCAACATCAACAGCGCCACCGCCCGCGTGCTCGACGCAGCAGGCGTGCAGCTGGTGATTGCCGCCAAAGCCGGCTGCTGCGGCGCGGTGAAGTTTCACCTCAACGACCATGACGGCGGCAAGGCCGAGATGCGCCGCAACATCGACGCGTGGTGGCCGTTTGTTGAAAACGGCAATATCGAAGCGATTGTGATGAACGCGTCCGGCTGCGGCGTGACCGTCAAAGCGTACGGCCATCATTTTCAGGACGAGCCGGCCTATGCCGCAAAAGCGGCCCGTCTCAGCGCGCTGACCAAAGACCTGAGCGAGTTGCTGCCCACACTGCTCGAGGCGCTGCGGCCCAAAGTGTCAGCCGCTGTGGCCGCACAGGCGGGCTTGGTGGCTTTTCACCCGCCTTGCACGCTGCAGCACGGCCAGCGACTCAACGGTGGCGTTGAACAGCACATGGCCGCACTGGGTTTTCAAATCAAGCGGGCCAACTGCGAAGCCCACCTGTGCTGCGGCTCGGCTGGCACCTACTCGGTGCTGCAACCGGCCATCGCCTACCAGCTGCGCGACCGCAAGCTGGGCCACCTGAGCGAGCTGCAACCGGCCGTGATTGCGTCGGCCAACATTGGCTGCATCACCCATTTGCAAAGCGGCACCGCCACGCCGGTGCGCCATTGGGTGGAGGTGCTCGACGCGGCGCTGCATTCAGGCCAGGAGCCAGCGCAGCGCGGCCCCGGTTGAGCCGTGCCAGTGCGCTGAAAAACAGGTTGCCGGTTTGTTCGGCGCTTGTCGCAGGGCTTATTTGTCCAGGGCAGACTCTGACTCGCTCACAGCCCACAGCTCACAGCCAATGGCGAGGCAATGCTGCATTAGCCGCCAGTTAGCCGCCACTCAATGGGTGGGTGCGAAAGCCGCTGGAGCCGCCAGCGCCGCTTCGATGTCTTTGAGCATGCTTTGAGGCTTGTCGGTGGGGGCGTAACGGGCAATGGCCTGGCCATTGCGGTCGACCAAGAACTTGGTGAAGTTCCACTTGATGGCTTTGCTGCCGAGCAAGCCGGGGGCTTGGGCGCACAACCACTTGAACAGCGGGTCGGCATGGTCGCCGTTGACCTTGATTTTGCTCATCATCGGGAAGCTCACACCGTAGTTCAGCTGGCAAAACCCGGCAATTTCACTGTTGGTGCCGCTGTCTTGTGCGCCAAACTGGTTGCAAGGAAAGCCCAGCACCACCAGCCCTTGGTGGGCGTAACTTGTGTGCAGCGCTTGCAAGCCGGCAAACTGCGGGGTAAAGCCGCAAGCGCTGGCGGTGTTGACCACCAGCATGACGCGGCCCTTGAACAAGCTCAGGGCGATGTCGGTGCCGTCAATTTGGCAGGCGGTGAAGTCGTAGGCAGTGGCGGTCATAGTCGGCTCCAGCTGTAAAAAAAGTATCAACAGCATTGTGGGCTGGCAGTCGCTATTGATGGGCTCTAGCGACGTATTGCCCTGCGGTGCGCTGGTCAACGCCCGCCCGGCACCGGCCAGCCCTGCGAGCAGCTCGGAGCGAACGGGCAAGTCAGTGCAAAGCCTGCGACCCGCCTAGGGCAAACGCAAAAATAGCGTCATGCCTGGCGCAGCCGGCTCAGCTGTGGGCACAAGCCGGCGCGCGGGCTAGGGCGGCCAGCAAGGCGGCCAGCACGATCAGGCCGCCGCCCCACACGATACGGGGCGTGAACTCGGCCGTGCCCAGCACGGCGGCGGAGCCACTGGCAAACAAAATTTCAGTCAACATGACCAGCGCTGTGGTGCTGCTGGGCAGCCGGGACGCCCCGTACTGCAAGCAGGCGTTGCAGGTCAAAAACGCCAGCCCCAAGGCCACCACCAGCCACAGCCCTGAGGCGGCTACGGCCGGCGCACTGACGATGCCTTGGCTCATGCCCAGCACAGCCGCTGCGCCGGCCAGCACGGCGCCGCCGCCAAACATTGCCAGCATACGCGCGCCACTGGGCGCTTGAGCGTCGCCGCCCAGCTGGCGTAAATAGGCGTTGGTGATGGCAAAACTCAAACCACCCGCGAGCGCCAGCCAGTCGGGCAGGCTGCTGGGGACGGGCCAGGGCGAGTCCGGTGTTTTGAGCACTACCAGCACCCCCGCCATGGCCAGCGCTAGCCGCAGCAACGAGCCCGTGGTTGGCTTTTCACCCAGCAGCCACCAGGCTACCAGCACCGACCAGGCGGGCATGAGGTAGAACAGCAGCACCACACGCACCACGTCGCCCACAGTCACCGCCCAGTTAAAGCCGACGTTTGTGAAGCCCGAGGCAATGGCCAGCGCCCACAAGCCAGGGTGGCGCAAAAAGCTGCCCAGCAGGCGAGCGCTTCGTGTGAGCAGCAAGCAAAACACCAGACCGTACACCAGCGCGGTTGACCACAGCGGATGCAGCCCGAGCGCCTGGAGTTCCCGAAAGGGCCACCACGCAACACCCCAGATAAAGGCGTTAGCCACCAGAGCAGCAGCAGGAAGAACAAAAGCGGAGCGCGGGGTCATGGGGCAGTGCCGTCGGCAAGAGTCAAAACAGCCGTTATTGTCGCGGCCTGTTTGATTTGCCGCTGCCGAAGTCACTCGGCACCAGCCGCTCAGTGTGACTCGTCGCTGCGGGCGATGTGTAGCAGGTGGTCCACCTGCTCTTTGTGGTGGATGCAGTTGCTGTTGTGCCAGCGCTGGATAAGCCACATGAAACCGGCAACCACCACGCCAAAAGCGGTGATGGCCCCAAAGGAGGACAAACCCATGCCAGTGGACAAGCTGTAGCCGGCGCCGAGGGCCAAAATACAAGCCTGCTCGTTGAAGTTTTGCACGGCAATTGAGCGGCCGGCGCCCATTAGGTTG
Organism: Polaromonas sp.; assembly: GCA_043763445.1. Classification (GTDB taxonomy): domain Bacteria; phylum Pseudomonadota; class Gammaproteobacteria; order Burkholderiales; family Burkholderiaceae_C; genus Polaromonas. The sequence goes on along the minus strand of JAYULP010000125.1, from coordinate 3,197 downwards.
TGGCCACGGTGCTGCAGCAGTGCGTTCATTGGCACTACCAAGAACCCTCCCAGTGCGCCTAACAAAATCAAAAACGGCACGGCCACCCAGACGTTGGTGATGAAGTTCATGCCGATGACCAGCACCCCCATCGCAATGCCCAGTGGCATCACCAGCGGCGCTTGGTCCAGCCGCATGCGCACCGACGCCAGCACTGCGCCAGCTGCCGTGCCAACAGCCACGACACCAACCAGTGACGACGCTTGCGTGGTGCTGTAGCTCAATGCAGCAGCGCTCCATGCCAGCACGATGTAGCGCAGGTTGCCTGACACGCCCCAAAACAAGGTGGTGGTGCTCAGTGAAATTTGTCCGAGCTTGTCGCGCCACAGGGCGGCGTTGCAGTTCCAAAAGTCGGGCAGTAGCTCGAGCTTGTTGTTGGGCATGCGCCGCATTTGTACGCCAGTGGTCGGGATGCGGGTGTTAAACCAGGCGGCCACTACGTACAGCAAAATCAGCACCGCAATGGCCGCTTCGGGCGGCGTGTCAATGCCAGTGTTGATGAACGGCAGGTCAAACGCCAGCAGCTGGGTGGAGATGGCTTTGCCCACCAGCTGGCCGCCCAGCAGCACGCCCAAAATGATGGAAGAAATCGTCAAGCCTTCGATCCAGCCGTTGGCCTTGACCAGCTGCGATGAGGGCAGCAGCTCGGTCAAGATGCCGTACTTGGCCGGTGAATACGCCGCCGCACCCAGCCCCACAATGGCATAAGCCATCAGCGGGTGGGTGCCAAACAACATCATCAGGCAGCCCAGCACCTTGATGGCGTTGCTGTAGAACATGACTTTGCCCTTGGGTTGCGCGTCAGCAAAAGCACCTACAAACGGCGCCAGCACCACATAAAACAGCGCAAACATGGGCACCAGTGCGGCCGGCTGCCACTTGGGGGCACCGCCCGATTTGAGCAGCTCAACTGCGGCGACAAACAGTGCGTTGTCAGCTAGCGAGCTGAAAAACTGGGCCGCCATGATGGTGTAGAAACCGCGCTTCATTACTTGGGAAGGCTCGCTGCACGGCGGGCATCAAAAACGGTGATGCCGCCGCATAAAAGATGATAGTGGGTCAAGAGCAGCGCTTTGGCTTAAGGGATGATGGGTTATAGCATGCGCCCGGATGTCAAAATGCACCGCGGACCCTGAGATCGCGGGCGCTGACGCCGCGGCAGTTAGCGGTTGTGGCAATTGCGTCACGCGTGCATCCCGCGTGTCCATCCAGCGCAGCGCCACCGCCTCTACAAACCCGTCAGCCCCGGCCCCATTAAACAGTCGCCGCAAACGCTGCTGCTAGCCTGCTATCGTTGGCGCTATTGTTGAGCAAAGCCCCTAATGCCCCGTCCGATTCTTGCCACCGTTCATACCGCTGCGCTGGCGCACAACCTGCGGCAGGTGCGCGCCAACGCCCCGGACGCCCGCGTCTGGGCAATCGTCAAGGCCGATGCCTACGGCCATGGCATTGAGCGGGCGTTTGACGGCTTGCGCGGTGCCGATGGTTTTGCGCTGCTGGACGTGGCGGAGGCGCAGCGGTTGCGGGCATTGGACTGGCGCGGCCCTATTTTGCTGCTCGAAGGCTGTTTTGAAGCGCGTGACCTGGAGCTGTGCTCGCGCTTGGGGCTGTGGCATGTGGTGCATTGCAAGGCCCAAATCGACATGCTGGCAGCGCATAAAACCCAAGTGCCGCACCGCGTTTTCTTAAAAATGAACGCTGGCATGAACCGGCTTGGGTTTGAGCCAGCGCGTTACCGCCACGCCTACACCCGCCTGAGCGCGCTGCCCCAAGTCGAAGAAATCTCGCTGATGACTCACTTCAGTGACGCTGACGGCGCCAAGGGTATCGCTGGACAGCTCGCCGCGTTTGAGGCGGTGACACACGATTTGCCTGGCGAGCGCTCCTTGAGCAACAGCGCGGGCACCTTGCGCCATGCGCCTACGCTGGCCAGTCGCTCCGACTGGATTCGCCCCGGCATTGCGGTGTACGGCAGTGCGCCCGACGCTCCCCTGCACAGCGCGGCTGACTGGGGCTTGCGGCCAACCCTAACCTTGTCATCAAAAATCATAGCTACACAGGCAGTCAAGTCGGGGGCTAGCGTTGGCTATGGCTCAATTTTTGTTGCTGACGCCCCGTTGACGATTGGTGTGGTGGCCTGCGGCTATGCTGACGCTTACCCGCGCCATTGCCCCACCGGCACGCCGGTGCTGGTGAACGGCGTGCGTACCCGGCTGGTTGGCCGGGTCAGTATGGACATGCTCACCGTAGACCTGACGCCGGTGCCCAACGCGGGCATGGGCAGCGAGGTCACGCTGTGGGGTCGCGCTACCAACGGGGCGGTGCTGCCCATTGATGAGGTGGCGCAGGCTGGCCAAACGGTGGGCTACGCCCTGATGTGCGCGCTGGCGCAACGGGTGCCGGTGGTGGTGGACGACACGGCATGAAAGATTTGTCCAACTAGCGCACCGATCGCGCAGCGGCAGCGCCTGCGGCATGGGCTTAAGCGGCTACAACGAGGTGCGCCGGCGCTTCGCTGCAGTGTTGAGGCCTTGCGGTTGGTTATCAGCGCGGCTCAGGCCCAATAAAGCGCGGGGTGGTTCGCCTTACTGGCGCTCTACCAGCGCGCCGCCAGGCTTGGACAAACTCGGCCTAAACAGCCGTGGTGCTGAATTTGCGCCGCCTCAAAAAAGCGTTAAGTCGCTTGGGGTGTCACGTAACGCCAAGATGCAACGCCGACAGGTAACACTGGCAGGCAACACCGACAGGTAGCCGACTGAAAGCCCACATGAAAATTCCAAAAGACGCAGCGGCTACGCCAAACTCCTCGCCGGGCACTGCCGCGTCGCGCAGCACCTGGGTCAGTGTGGGCGTCAATCTAGTGCTCAGTGCCACGCAAGTCGCTGTGGGCTTGGCCTCCAGCTCGCAAGCGCTGGTCGCTGACGGCGTGCATTCGCTGTCCGACCTGGTGGCGGACTTTGTGGTGCTGTTTGCGGCCCATCACAGCCAAAAAGACGCGGATGCCGAGCACCCTTATGGCCACCAGCGGTTTGAAAATGCCGCCTCGCTGGTGCTGGGTTTGCTGCTGCTGGGTGTTGGCGTCGGGTTGCTGTGGACGGCGCTGGCCAAGCTGCAAGCGCCCGGCACGATTGCCGCTGTGCATGTGTCGGCGCTGTGGG
>JAYULP010000124.1:0-5429 GCA_043763445.1 Polaromonas sp. | reverse complement strand
AGTGCGCCAACGTCCGCAATTGGTCAGCCCGCCCTGCCGGGTGACTGATCAGGTTGTGCTTGGCGGACGACACCAGCACCGTCAGGCTTTTTTCATGTATCAAAGCCAAGTCGGCCGACCGTGCAGCACGAATGTACCGCCCTGCCAGCAGGTGCGCCAATGCGTCCATCAGTGCGCCGTACATCGCGCGTTCTCTTTGCTGTGCGCGCCATCGTCTGGCTTCAACCGGCAGTGAAAACGCAGCCGACAAGGCTCGCGTGGCCAGGTACAGCAACAAAAACAAGGCGGCCAGCAGTAGCACCGTCAAGTTAAATGCCATATCCACACGGTGTGGCGGCCAAAAGACAGTCACCACCGCCTGGTTATTGCCCGCCACAAGAGCACTGGCCACCGCGACTCCAAACAAAGCCATAAACCAAAGCGCAGCGCGAATCATCAGGATGTCCCGTGTGTGTCTTCAGCGACCAGCCGCTGCTGTGGCCAAAGCGGCCATAGTTTCGTCCAGACGCGGCAACTCGCTGGTCTTGAGTTGACCTTGCACTTGTTGCAGCAGGGCGATGGCAGCCTGAGTCTTGCGGGCGCTGGTGTCAAAGTAGGCGCTGATCCAGACCGCAGCACTGACCAGGTCAGCCCGCGCCGTATCGGTCTGGCGGGACAGCAGGCCGACGCGGGCATTGAGCAGCCGGAGCTTGAGGTTCTCGCGCAGGAAAAACCCCTGCTCCGGCGCTAGCAAGGCAGCGTCCGGCTGGTCAATACGGCTGACACGCAGCAGCTTGACGGCCTCACCCCAGACGGTGTTGAGCAACCGCTGCAACCACGCGCGGGCTGCCGTCATACCCGGCCAGTCGGCTACCCCGTCACTGGGCCGTGGCGCAGTAACACTGGCGTTGCGCGCCAGCAACGCAGCGGCGCTAGAAGGCAGCACGACAACTGCAGCAGTAGCAGACGCCGACACGATGCGGGCGTTGGCCAGCGGCAACTCATCGACGAGTCGGGTGAGCTCGTCAACCTTGGCCAGCAGCAGCGGCACGTCGGTCAGGTTGGCCGCCTGAATGCGTTCAAGATCACGAACAATAGCGCGTTGCAATGGGTTCAGCCGGGGCTGCGCAGCGCGGGCAATGCGCTGGTTTGCAGCGCGCAGGGCAGCCAGCAACGGCTCGGCAGTGCCAGCCAACTGAACTTGCTGCTGGGCCAGCTTGAGGGCTGACTCGACATCTACCACCAGTGTCTCGTCGCGTGAACGGGACAGCGTTTGCATTAACTCCTCAAGCTGGCTACGCTGCAAACTGACCTCGCTGACGCGGGTTTCAATCAAAGCCTGCCGCACTGACAGTTCACGGGTACTTTCCTGCGCTTGACGGGCCAGCGTGCGGGCCTCCAGCGCCTGCCCACCTGAGTCCAAGCTGCGGCGTGCGAGCTCTTCTTGCATCCGGTCGAGTTTTTGCCACAGCAGCACACTGAGCGCCAAGCCAATGGCGGCTACAGCGCCAGCCAACAAGGCCAGCACCGCAGCATTGCTCAGGCCTGCCTGGGCGACAGCGCCCTTAAAGACAGTGGCCGTCGGCGCTGGTGCGGCCGCAGCTGGCACGGGGCTTGGCACCGGTGTGGGTGCATCTGCAGGCGACGATATGCCGCCCGCAGGGTTGGAGGCGGACTGGGGATAGTCAGAAAGTAGCTCACTCATGTCCCATAGATTCTATCGACCGCATGATGTCTGCCAGTGTCGGACGTGACGTACAGACAACACCCCAGCCGACGGCATTTAGCCTTTCGGCGATGCGCGGATGGGTAGCCACGGCACGGGCATGTTGCCAGTCAGCGCCGGCCAAAGCGGGCAGTGCCATCAGGTGGTCTGCCGCCTCGGAGCTGCTGAGCAGCCAGACAGAGCCGTCGGCACATGCTGCGCGAGCACGGCTGCATTGAGCCGCGCTCCAGCGCGGAGCCGACCGCTCATAGACCACCAAAAAGTCCACCGCAGCACCAGCCTGCAGCCATTGGCGGGCTATCCAGTCGCGCCCGGGTGCTGCAGCGGCGCTGCTCACGCAGGCACCAGCAACCGGCAGGAGCGCGGCGCACTCGCTACTGGCCCCGCGCACAATCAGCACCCGCTGGCCGCGCCAGTCGCGTGCGTCCAGTTGGTGCCACAGCGCCTGGGAGTCAAACTGGCTGGCGTGCGGCGGCGGCGTGTCAATTTGAGCTGCGGGCACACCGGCGAGCCGCAACGCCCGGGCCGTGCCCGGCCCGGGCGCCATGCAACGCAGCACGGGCGGCCAGCATGCTGCCACTGGCTGACGGTCAGTTGCTATAATTTTAATAGCATCTAAAGATCTAGATACGTCGGCCAAAGGCAGTTTTGGCTTAAAAAAGTGCTCTACCGCGTTACCACTGACAAAAAAACAGGCCGCATAGCTGTGCAGCGACGCCCAGGCCTGCGCCAAGGCTTGGCCACTGCCGGGCGCGCTTGCCGCTGCGATGTCGATCAGCGGCAATGCCTCGGCGTCAAAACCCGCCTGTCGCAGCGGCGCAACCCAAGCATCAGCGTCTTGTGCGGGTCGGGTCACGAGCACGCGAACGCCCTTGACCTCACTAGCACCTTGACCCGAAGCTGGGCTCATGCCGCAGCAGCTGGGCTGGCGGCCCAAACCGCGCCGCCCAGGCGCAGTTGCGCCGCCACCGCCGCCCCGAGCGCTTCGGCTGCGGCAAAGTCGGTAACAACCGCATGGCAGTCGGCACGCACCAGTGCCGCAGGCCGCTGGTGCGCGGCCAACTCTGGCCACACCAGTTCGCCCCAGGCGGCCTGCAGGCGCATCGTCGGCGGGCCTGCTGCCAGCGCTGTTTGCCCGGCAGCGCCGAAGGCAGTAAAGGCCGCCAGCGGCATCGAGCAGCTGCCGCCCATGGCACGCGAGACGGTGCGCTCAGCAGTCACCGCCAGCCAGGTCGGCATATCCGCCAAATCGGCCAGCGCCTGTATCAGCTCGTGGCGGTCAGCACGCACCTCAAGGCCCAGCGCGCCTTGCCCTGCAGCGGGCAGCATGTCGGCGGTGTCAAAAGCGCAGCGGATACGGCACGTCAGGCCCAGTCGGTTGAGCCCGGCCGCCGCCAGCACGATAGCGTCGTACTGGCCTTCGTCAAGCTTGCGCAGACGGGTGTCAAGGTTGCCGCGCAAGGGCTCAATGCGCAGATCAGGCCGCAGCGCCCGCAACAGCACCAGTCGCCGCAAACTGGACGTGCCAACGACTGCGCCCAAGGGCAGCGCAGCCAAGTTGGCAAACCGGTTGGAGACAAACGCATCACGAGGGTCTTCACGCTTTAAAACGCAGGCCAAGGCGAATCCGCTGGGCAACTCCATGGGCACATCCTTGAGCGAATGCACTGCCAGGTCGGCGCGGCCATCGGCCAATGCCAGCTCCAGCTCTTTGACAAAAAGGCCTTTGCCGCCCACCTTGCTCAGCGAACGGTCCAGCATTTGGTCACCCAGGGTAGTCATGCCCAACAGCGTGACCTGCCAGCCTAGGCGCTGTTCAAGCAGCGCTTTGACATGTTGTGCTTGCCACATGGCCAGCCGGCTTTCTCGCGTGGCAATGGTGACTTGAAGCGGGACCGCCGGGGCGGCATTGCATGTGAAATTCATAGCAGCAGGCCGGATGTACAGCACAAGGTGAGCGAGGGATAAGTAACGATACTGTGAATGCTAGCATGGGCCAAACTGCAAAAAATCACCGCAAGGAGCGCCGACATGGCCTTGACATTGGCACCAGCGAGCACGGCACGCACAGGTAAACGGGTCAATACAGCTCGGGCAAGCGGGGCACCAGCAGCCGGCCTTACCCAGGCGGCTGAGGGCCCCAGCGCGCGCCAAAACGAGCGCCCGCTGCTGGACGACATTCGTCTGCTTGGCCGGCTGCTGGGCGATGTGATTCGTGAGCAAGACGGCGTGCCCGCCTATGAGCTGGTAGAGCACACCCGACTGCTGTCGGTGGCGTTCCGACGCGACGCAGACCAACAAGCTGACAAAGCGCTGAAAAAAATGCTTAAGGCCTTGTCAGGCGCTCAGACGGTCAGCGTGATTCGGGCCTTCACCTATTTCAGTCATCTGGCTAATCTGGCCGAGGACCGTCACCATATTCGCCGTCGGGGCGTGCACGAGCGGGCGGGCAATACCCAAGAAGGCAGCCTGGATGTGGCCCTAGCGCGCCTTCGCTGGGCGGGCATTTCACCTGCGGCCATCACCGAGTTGTTGGCCCACAGCTTTATTTGTCCGGTGCTGACAGCGCATCCGACGGAAGTGCAGCGCAAAAGCATTTTGGATGCCGAGCGCAGCATTGCTCAGCTGCTGACGGCGCGCGACGACATCAAGGCACTGGCGCTTGCGGTCAGCCCTGGCCGGGACGCTGTGACGCCGCGAGCGTTAGCGGCCAACGAGGCTGAGCTGCGTGCGCGCATCGCGCAGCTGTGGCAAACGCGATTGCTGCGTTACAGCAAACTGACGGTGCTCGACGAGATCGACAACGCCCTGAGCTATTACGAAGCAACATTTCTGCGCGAAATTCCCATGCTGTATGCCAGGCTCGAACGCGACCTGGGCCGCAGCGATATCCCTAGCTTTTTGCGCATGGGCCACTGGATCGGCGGCGACCGCGACGGCAACCCGAACGTCAACGCCGACACGCTCGCCTACGCCCTGCGCCGCCAGGCTGAAGTAGCGTTGCGCCACTACCTCACAGAAGTGCACTACCTCGGCAGCGAGCTGTCGATGTCCGCTAGGCTGGTGGACGTCAGCCCGGCGATGCAGGCTCTGGCTGACGCTTCACCAGACCACAACGCGCACCGGCAGGACGAGCCGTATCGGCGGGCGTTAACCGGTGTCTACGCGCGGCTGGCGGCCAGCCTTAAAACCTTGACGGGTGGCGAGGCCGCACGCCATGCAGTTGCGCCGCAAAACCCATACAACACGGCCGAAGATCTGCTAGCCGACCTGCAAACCATTGCCGAGTCTTTGGCCAGTCACCACGGCCGCGAGCTGATCGCTCAGCGCCTCGGGCCGCTGATACGCGCCGTGCGGGTGTTTGGGTTTTTTCTCGCCACAGTGGACCTGCGCCAAAGCTCAGACCAGCACGAGGCGGTGGTGCACGAGCTGCTTGCTGCAGCCCAGGTTGAGCCCCACTACACAGCGCTATCCGAAACGGGCAAACGCGAGGTGTTGATGCGCCTGCTAAGAGACAGCCGGCCACTGCGCGTGGTGGGTCAGGTGTATTCAGCTCACACCGAAAGTGAGCTGGCGATTTTTGACGCAGCACGCGTTGCCCGCCAGCGCTTTGGCAGCCAGGCGATTCGCCACTACATCATCAGTCACACCGAGGAAGTCAGCGACCTGCTCGAAGTGCTGCTGCTGCAAAAAGAAATGGGGCTGATGTACAAAACGCTGCAAA
>JAYULP010000123.1:0-13087 GCA_043763445.1 Polaromonas sp. | reverse complement strand
GTGCAAGTGCGTTGTGCGGCGCTGCCTGACATGCCGGCCGACGACTGGCAACACCTGCTGTGCGTTGAGGCTGCCTGCATCCACACCCCAGCGGTGCTTGCCGCCGGACGGACCTGGGCCGCTTGGCAGCAAGTCAATGCAGGCTTGTCAAACGACCCTGCACGCCCAGCCTAATATGCATGCTGTCTGCACCCCAGCGGCTTGCTGCGTGTTCCACCTCATTTTTGTCTGCCCCCATGCTTGCTAAACGAATCATTGCCTGCCTTGACGTGACCGGTGGCCGCGTGGTCAAAGGCGTTAATTTCACCGCGCTGCGGGACGCGGGCGACCCCGTGGAAATCGCTGCCCGCTACAACGAGCAAGGCGCTGACGAGCTGACGTTTCTCGACATTACCGCCACCAGCGACGGGCGCGATTTGATTTTGCACATCATCGAAGCAGTGGCCAGTCAGGTGTTCATTCCGCTGACGGTGGGCGGCGGCGTGCGGACGGTGGACGACGTGCGCCGCCTGCTCAATGCCGGTGCCGATAAAACCAGCTTTAATTCCGCTGCACTGGCCAATCCGCAGGTCATTGACGAGGCGTCCGCCAAATACGGTGCGCAGTGCATTGTGGTGGCCATTGACGCCAAACGGCGCTCGACAGCAGACGCGCTGGTGCGCGGCGCGGGCTGGGACGTGTACAGCCACGGCGGCCGAAAAAACACCGGTTTGGACGCCGTCGCCTGGGCCACCGAAATGGCCCGGCGTGGCGCGGGCGAGATTTTGCTCACCAGCATGGACAAAGACGGCACCAAGTCAGGCTTTGACCTGGCCTTGACCCGCGCCGTGAGCGACGCCATCAGCGTGTCAGTGATTGCCTCTGGCGGTGTTGGCACGCTGGACCACTTGGCAGACGGCGTGCAGCAGGGCGGCGCCGACGCGGTGCTGGCGGCCAGCATCTTTCATTACGGTGAATTCACGGTCCAGCAGGCCAAGCGCCACATGGCCGCGCGTGGCATTGCGGTCAGGGTTTGACGGCTGCCCACTGCTTTTTTATGCCGAACAGTCGATTGGCCCTTAGTTTTATTGCCGTTATAGCTATTAAATAAATAGCATTCGGGTAGAACTCGCTTTCCCCGACAATAGCGGCATGAACTGGCTTGATCAAATCAAATGGGACAACAAGGGGCTGGTGCCAGTAATCGCGCAAGAAGCATCGACGGGTGACGTGCTGATGTTTGCTTGGATGAACCGCGAGGCACTTGGCCTGACCGCTCGGCTTGGTCACGCGGTGTACTTCAGCCGCTCGCGTGGCCAGCTGTGGCACAAAGGCGAGGCGTCCGGGCATGTGCAAACCGTGCATGAAATCCGTCTGGACTGCGACAGTGACGTGGTGCTGCTGAAGGTCACCCAGCTGGGCCACGAGCCCGGCATTGCATGCCACACCGGACGGCACAGCTGCTTTTTCAGCGTCTATAGAAATAACGAATGGGTGGCCGTCGAGCCGGTCTTGAAAGACCCCGCCAGCATCTACGCCTAAGCGTGACATGAATACCTCCACTACCCCAACTACCCCAACTGCCCTCAGCGGCCTTGAGCAACTGGCGCGCGCCATTGAAAGTCGCTTGCCGGCGCGCGGCGGCGACCCTGAAACCAGCTACGTAGCGCGGCTGTTACACAAAGGCCCCGATGCGTTCTTGAAAAAAATCGGTGAGGAAGCCACTGAAGCCGTGATGGCCGCCAAGGACATCGACTGCGGCGGGCAGACCCCAGCGCTCAGAGCCAAACTCGTAGGGGAAATGGCCGACTTGTGGTTTCACAGCATGATTGCATTGGCCCACTATGGCCTCGCGCCGGCTGACGTGGTGGCCGAACTTGAGCGCCGCGCTGGCATCAGCGGCATAGAGGAAAAAGCACTGCGTAAAGCGCTGTTTCGTGAAGCTAGCCAATCCTAAGAATAGGCAGAAAATACCCGCCATGTCTGAAGACAATATCGACTCCTTGACAACCGTCAGCCTGGTCAGCTACGTCCTGCACTTGGTAGTCGCCATCGGCGCCGTTGTCCCCGGTGGTCAATGGGGCGCAGCGCTGCTGGTCGTCGCGCTGGTCATTGACCTGGTGAAAAAAAGCGATGCCGAGGGCACTTGGCTAGCGTCACATTTCACTTACCGCGTCCGTTCGGTGCTGTGGGCTGGTGTGCTTTACCTGGTCACGATTCCGCTGTGGTTTTTGTTTCTGTTGCCGGGCTACATCGCTTGGGGTTTGATTTCGATTTGGTTTTTGTACCGCATCGTCAAAGGTATGGTGCGTATGAACCAGCAGCGGCCAATGGAGCCCGCCGATGGCGCAAGCGTATGAGCAAGGACTGTCTTTTCTGCAAAATTGCTGCAGGCACTGCTCCTAGCCGCAGGGTCTACGAAGACGACGAGTTGTATGCGTTTGACGACATCAACCCGTGGGCGCCGGTGCATTTTTTGATCATTCCAAAAACGCACATCGCCTCAATGGCCCAAGTCGGGCCAGCTCATGCGGCGCTGTTGGGCCGCATGATGTTGCTCGCGCCCAAGCTCGCAGCCGTGCAGGGTTGCAACCCTTACCCGGATGGGGGTTTTCGTATTTTGACCAACACCGGCGCAGAAGGTGGGCAGGAAGTGCATCACCTGCATCTGCATGTGATGGGCGGTGCGCGCCCGTGGCTCAAAGGCTAGGCCCGGGGCAACAGGCTTTGCGCAGGCGCTATCGCCGGCTTGCAGTGCGCAACTCGATGTCAAGAGCCCGCAAACCGGTCTTTACCATTTGCAGGCCGCAGGCGCTTACACAGCGGCTTTAGAATGGGGCGACTTTGCAGCAATGCTGCACAACTGCCGTGACTGTTTAGGAGCGCAACATGGGTTCATTTTCTATTTGGCACTGGTTGATTGTGCTGTTGATTGTGGTGATGGTTTTTGGCACCAAAAAGCTCAAAAACATAGGTGGCGATTTGGGCGGCGCGGTCAAGGGCTTCAAGGACGGCATGAAGGACGGCAGCGCTTCGGCTGACGACAAAGCCGCGGCACCATCGGCTCAAGTGACCAACGCGCAAGCAACCGACAAAGCCACGATTGACGTGCAGGCGCGGCAAAAGTCTTGAGCGCCGTGACGCACCGGCCCTGCTGGGCGTTATTTTTGCAACGCACCATGACGCAGCAGCATGCTTGACCTTGGCGTTTCCAAACTCGCGCTGATCGGTGCAATTGCACTCGTTGTTATTGGGCCCGAAAAACTGCCGCGCGTGGCGCGCACCATTGGCACACTGCTTGGAAAAGCCCAGCGCTATGTGGCCGACGTGAAGCAAGAAGTCAGTCGGTCGATGCAAATTGATGAGTTAAAAAAGATGAAGCAAGACATCGAGGGCGCTGCCCGCGACGTCGAAAACTCAATGCATGCGGGCGCTAGCGATTTCGAGAAGTCGTGGGCCCAAGCAAGCAGCACCGCGGGTAGCCTCAACGATGGCGGGCCAAGCTTTGCAGCCGCAGACGTGTTCCCGGTGTACCAGCATCCTAAAAAGCACTGGCGAGTCAAAACCAGTGCTACGCCGCAGTGGTTCAAGGCGCGCGCTGGTGTGCGCTCCCGTGCCCAGTCCGGCGCGGCGCGTGTGGCTCGTTTTCGCCCACCCGCTGGTCGCCGCGCATAGCGTGGCGGGCCGCCCAAGCGCCCGGTGTGGACCGACGTTGGGGTGGCTCCGGCTAAGCCTTGACTTTTTCTCCCGACTGCTAGCGCAGCCGCTAAAGCCTTATCTCCCATGAGCGACCCCAAAACTGAAAAACCCGACGAACTCGCTGGCTCAGAACAGCCCTTTGTGCAGCACCTGATGGAGCTGCGCGATCGGATGATCAAGGCGATAGTCGCCATTGGCTTGGCGGCAGCCGTGTTGGCGCTGTTTCCTGGGCCCGCTGCGCTGTATGACTTTATGGCCGCGCCGTTGGTAGCCACACTGCCCAAAGGCGCGACGCTAATCGCTACCAATGTGATTTCACCGTTCGTAGTGCCTATTAAAATTTTGTTTATGGCCGCTTTCATGATCGCCTTGCCGGTGGTGCTCTACCAGGTCTGGGCTTTTGTTGCGCCAGGGCTATATTCACATGAAAAAAAACTCGTCATGCCGCTGGTGATTTCCAGCACATTGCTGTTTTTCATTGGGGTGGCTTTTTGCTATTTTGTGGTGTTTGGGCAGATATTTACCTTTATCCAGAGCTTTGCACCTAAATCCATTACGGCCGCCCCCGACATTGAGGCCTATCTCAACTTTGTGCTGGGTATGTTTTTAGCCTTTGGGCTGGCTTTTGAGGTGCCAATTGCGGTAATTTTGCTGGTGCGCATGGGCGTCATTACCGTGGCCCAGCTGCGCGAGTACCGGGGCTATTTTTGGGTCGGTGCTGCAGTAGTCACCGCATTTGTCACGCCGCCTGACGCTGGCTCTATGTTCATGTTGTTGGGCGTGGTCGGCGGGCTGTACGAGGTGGGCATCCTAGCGGCCATTGTGTTTATCAAAAAAACCAAGGCACTTGACTCTGAGAGTCAAGTTGCCAAGTTGTAAAGCCGGGCGGTGGCCACATGCCCAGCCGGCTGAGCCGCCAGTTAACCAGCGCTGCGCGTGCTTAGGTGCGCGTGCCGCGCCGGCTAACTCGGCGCTGGTTGCGCTGCGGGTCAGCGCGGCTGGTTTTGTGGTCTTTGAGCCGCTGGCCGCTGCCGCTGCCTAGGTGTCACCGCCAGCTCGGTTTGCCCATTTTTGCGCAGCACCACCAGCGGCGCAGGCGTTCCGGGCTTCAAGCCTGCAACGGCTGTTAGCAACTGGCTTACGCTGGCAACGCCTTTGCCGTTGACCGCAGTGATCACGTCCCCAGGCTGAAGCCCCGCCTGCGCCGCGGGGCCGTTTTGTAGAACGCCGGTGATGATGACGCCCCCTGTTTGCAACACCGTGGGCTTAATGCCGAAAGTCTCCAGTAGTTCGGCGTTGATTTCCTGGGGCTCCACCCCAATCCAGCCGCGTGTGACTTGGCCATCTTTGACAATGCCCTCAAGCACTTGTTTGGCAGTGGACACCGGAATCGCAAAGCCAATGCCCATCGAGCCACCAGAGCGCGAATAAATCGCGGTGTTGATGCCCATCAACGCGCCATTGACATCGACCAGTGCACCGCCCGAATTACCGGGGTTAATCGCGGCGTCGGTTTGAATAAAGTTCTCAAAAGTATTGATGCCCAACTGGTTACGCCCCAGCGCACTGACAATACCGCCGGTTACCGTTTGCCCTACGCCAAAGGGGTTGCCAATGGCCAGTACCGCGTCACCGACAGCCAGCGTGTCTGAGTCACCCAGTGCAATAACAGGCAACTTGTCCAGCTCAATTTTCAGTATCGCCAGGTCGGTGTCCGGGTCGGTGCCGACGACTTTGGCCTTGGCTTTGCGGGTGTCGTTCAAGATCACCTCGATCTCGTCGGCCCCTTCGACCACATGGTTGTTCGTCAAAATGTAGCCGCTGGCACTGATGATGACGCCGCTGCCCAGACCAGCTTGTGCTGGGTTTTGCCCTTGTCCCTGTTCACCGAAAAAGAACTTGAACCAGGGATCTTCGGCATGCGGATTGCGCGTGGCTGCTTTACTTGTGTTGATGCTGACCACTGCCGGGGACGCCACTTTGGCTGCCGCACTGAAGCTGCCTGCGGCAGGTGAGCCACGCGGCGCGCCACTGGGCGCCTGGACAATCGAGACCCCCGCTACTGCGGCGGAGCGGTTGAGCCACTCGGGTTTGAGTGTGGCGCAAACAAAATAAGCCGCCACCAAAATGGTCACGGTCTGTGAAAACAAAAGCCAGGTACGTTTCATAAAAGGACGCTCAGATTTTTAGGTCGCACAATTGTCGTTGACTCCTGCCGGTGCGCCACCGCTCGGGTACAAGTCCTTTTAGGCGTCGCTGCCACAATAGTGCAATGACTGCCAGCTCCTTCATGCCCCCTGTACTTGCCGGCAAGGCACCTCGCAGCGTAGGCCGCGCCGAGTTGCTCGCCGCTTTTGACTCGCTCCTGGCCCCCGAGCGTTTTAAGGACTACGGCCCCAATGGCCTTCAAGTCGAGGGCCGCAGCGCTATTGGCAGCGTCGTGTCGGGCGTCACCGCCAGCCGCGCCCTGATTGAGGCGGCAATTGCCGTCCAGGCCGATGCCATTTTTGTGCACCACGGCTTGTTTTGGCGGGGCCAAAGCGGCTGCGTAACGGGCTGGATGAAGCAGCGTTTGAGCTTGCTACTGGCCAATGACATCAACTTGTTTGCCTACCACTTGCCACTGGACGCTCACCCCCAGCTGGGCAACAACGCACAGCTCGGTTTAGCGCTGGGGTTTGAAACCACCGGGCATTTTGGCGACCAAGGCCTGGGCTGGCTAGGCGACGCGGCTGGCGACGGATTTGCGACGCCGCAGGCCTTGGCGTCACATGTCGAAAGGGCGGTCAGGCGTTCAGTAGTTCAGGCGGGCACGGCCAGCAAAGCGATTAAAAAAGTAGCCTGGTGTACAGGCGGCGCACAGGGCTATTTCGAGGCGGCAATTGCCGCTGGCGCACAGGCCTTCATCACTGGCGAGATCTCTGAGCCACAAGCGCACTACGCCCGTGAACTCGGTGTGGTTTTCATTGCTTGTGGTCACCACGCGTCTGAGCGGTATGGGGCGGCTGCTGTGGCTGCAGCCGTGGCGGCGCAATTTGGACTGGCGCACCAGTTTATCGACATTGATAATCCCGCATGAGCGCAAAACCCCTGCTGATCACAATGGGCGACGCTGCAGGCATCGGCCCTGAAATTATCGCCAAAGCCTTCCGGGACACGCCCGCCGACATGGCCGGCTGCCTTGTGGTGGGAGACGTAGCTACGCTGCGCCGCGCTGCATGCTGTACAGCAGCGCCAGTGGCCGTGGCTGTGGCGCAGCTTGAAACCTTGGCCGGCGCTGCCTTGCTACCGCCCCGCTGTATCGGCGTGCTGCAGCACTGCGCGCTGCCAGGCTTGACAGTCTTTGGGCAGGTCAGTGGTGTAGCCGGTCAGGCAGCGGCAGACTGTATTCGCTGGGCTGCGCGTGCCGTGCTGGCGGGCCATGCCAGTGGTATGGTGACAGCGCCGATCCACAAAGAAGCATTGGCCGCTTCTGGTGGTTGGGCAAGCGCGTTCGCGGGGCACACCGAGCTGCTGCAGGCCGAAGCCGCAGCGTGGCTGGGGCGGCCTGTGGCACAGGTGCCAGTGCGCATGATGTTGGCCAACGACGAGCTCAAAACCGTGTTGGTCAGCATTCATTTGTCGCTGCGCCAAGCACTCGATGCCGTCACCTTGCCCACTGTGCTGCAAACCCTGCGTATCACGCACCGCACGCTCAGTGGCATTTTGGGCCGTGCGCCGCACATCGCTGTTGCCGGCTTGAACCCGCATGCCGGCGAGGGTGGTTTGTTCGGCACGGAAGAGCTGAGCGTGATTGCGCCAGCCGTCGCGGCCGCCCGCGCAGAAGGCCTGCACGTTAGCGGCCCATTTGCGCCCGATACCGTGTTTATGCGAGCCCGTCATACGCCCGCCAAGGCTGGTGAATTTGATGTCGTGGTGGCGATGTACCACGATCAAGGCCTGATACCGGTGAAGTACCTGGGTGTGGAGCAGGGGGTCAATGTCACGCTGGGTTTACCGCTTCTGCGCACCAGCCCCGACCACGGCACCGCCTTCGACATTGCCGGCACTGGCCGCGCTAATGCAGCGAGTTTGGTGGCGGCAGTGAAAATGGCCAGAAAAATGGCGGCCAGCAACCATTTTTAGGCGGATTTACAGTCAAAAAAGGCTCTTGCCCGCATGGCTAAACCCCGGATCGCTATAAATACAATAGCTGCCTAAACCACCCACCTGCTGCCTGGCTGCTGTGCCGCTGATTTACTTTTTCAGGCTGTCTCGAATTTCACGCAGCAGCAGCACGTCTTCCGGCGCAGTCAGCAGCGCTGGCGCAACGGCTGGGGTCTGTTTTTTCATTCGGTTGATCTGTTTGACCATCAAAAAGATGATGAAAGCCAAAATCGCGAAGTTCACCGCCACCGTAATAAAGTTGCCGTAAGCGAGCACCGGCACGCCGGCTTTCTTCAACGCGTCAAGGGTCATGGCCGTGCCAGCAGGCACCACTCCCATCACAACAAACAGGTTGGAAAAATCAATTTTGCCGACGATGGCGCCGACGATGGGCAAAATCAAATCCCCCACCACTGACTCGACAATCTTGCCGAACGCCGCGCCGATGATGACGCCTACCGCTAGGTCAATCACGTTGCCTTTGACCGCAAACTCCTTGAACTCTTGCATCATTGTCATAACAGTTCTCTTTCATGTGGGCCGTGTGAAACGGCAGTGCCAGCGATGGGCTCGCAGTGCAGGTAAGTCAGCCCTGAAGCAGCGCGATTATGGCGGCAACAACAAAGCGGCAACAACAGCAAGAGCGCAAGATGCGGTCAGGGCGCTAGCAATCGTGCGCCGCCCGCACCCGCTGCGCTGACATCTGCGGCCAAGCGTTTGTAAATCGGCTTGCCCGTTGTGGTGAGCTGGTGTTGTCTGGTGGGCGGCGTCACAGCGGCGTTGTTGAACATTAAGAAGGCCGTCCGCTACAATTGAGTTTTGACTTTATCCAGCCTTTTTCAAGCGAGTTCTTGAAGGATTTCCATGACCGCAACAAGCGAAAACAGCACGCCAGACAACACGCTAGACAAAGGCGCGATGAGCAAAGACAGAAGAAACTGGATTGTCGCGACTGCCGCGGTAGGCAGCGTTGGCGTAGCGGCTGTCGCGGTCCCGTTTATCAGTACGTTTCAGCCGTCCGAGCGCGCAAAAGCAGCCGGTGCAGCGGTCGAAGTGGATATTTCAGCGGTCAAGCCCGGTGAAAAAATAACGGTAGAGTGGCGCGGTAAACCGGTGTGGATCATTAAGCGCACACCTGAGCAAATTGCCAGCTTGCCTAAAATTGACGCGCAGTTGGCTGACCCAAAGTCGCTGCGCAAGCCATCGGAGTTAACACCTGAATATGCGCGCAACAAAAACCGGTCTATCAAGCCTGAAACGCTGGTGGTTGTCGGCATTTGTTCGCATTTAGGTTGTTCGCCGTCAGACAAATTTCAGCTGGGTGCGCAGCCCTCGCTGCCAGGCGACTGGCCGGGCGGGTTTTTGTGCCCGTGCCACGGCTCTACGTTTGACCTCGCTGGCCGTGTTTACAAAAATAAGCCAGCGCCCGACAATCTGGAGGTGCCGCCTCACATGTACCTCTCAGACACGCGGCTGTTGATTGGCGAAGACAAAAAGGCTTGAGAGCGGCGCACCGAACTCCCTTTATCGTTCTTATTTCACCACTTCCAAACACCTGTGCCGACAGCATTTGAAAACTTGCTGCGGGCTTGTTTGCATTCAAGCTGTAGGTTGATTGCGACACAAGCCCGACAGACCTGATTCAGGCTATCGACGAAGAACCCCACTAGAAAAGGATCAGTCATGGCTGTATTCAAAGAAGTCTCTGCAAACGCCCCGTTCGCTGAAAAAGCGCTCACCTGGGTCGACAACCGTTTTCCCGCCAGCAAGCTCTACAAAGAGCATTTAGGCGAGTACTACGCGCCAAAAAACTTCAACTTTTGGTATATTTTCGGCTCCCTTGCCCTGCTGGTGTTGGTGATTCAAATCACCACCGGCATCTTTTTAACCATGCACTATAAGCCAGACGCGGCGTTGGCGTTTGGCTCGGTTGAGTACATCATGCGCGACGTCCCCTGGGGTTGGTTGATTCGCTACATGCATTCGACCGGCGCTTCTGCATTTTTTGTGGTGGTGTATTTGCATATGTTTCGCGGCCTGATTTATGGCAGCTACCGCAAGCCGCGTGAGCTGATCTGGATTTTTGGATGTGCGATTTTCTTGTGTCTCATGGCCGAAGCCTTTATGGGGTACTTGCTGCCTTGGGGCCAAATGAGTTACTGGGGCGCGCAGGTGATTGTCAATTTATTTGCCGCCATTCCTTTCATCGGACCGGACCTCGCGCTGTTGATTCGCGGTGACTTTGTAGTCGGCGACGCTACGTTGAACCGTTTTTTTGCCTTTCACGTCATTGCTGTGCCTTTGGTGCTGCTGGGGTTGGTAGCGGCCCACATCATTGCCCTGCACGAAGTCGGCTCAAACAACCCGGACGGTGTCGAAATCAAAGGCCCGGACGCACCAAAAGACGCTCAAGGACATCCACTAGACGGCATTCCTTTTCACCCCTACTACACGGTGCATGACATTTTTGCTGTCAGCATGTTTTTGATGGTTTTCACCGCCATTATTTTCCTCGCGCCGGAGTTTGGCGGCTACTTCTTGGAGTACAACAACTTCATTCCAGCCGACCCGCTGAAAACGCCGTTGCACATTGCGCCAGTTTGGTATTTCACCCCGTACTACTCGATGCTGCGCGCCATCACCAGCGAGATGATGTATGCGCTGATGGCTTGCATCGCTGCGGGTGCGCTGCTGGCGGTTTTCAGAGCCAAAATTGCACTGTTGTTCAAAGCGGTGATTGTGGGTGCAGCCGTGGCCGTGATGGCTGCCATGCTGGCCATTGACGCCAAGTTTTGGGGTGTTGTGGTGATGGGCGGTGCAGTCATTATTTTGTTTTTCCTACCGTGGCTTGACAACAGCGCAGTGCGCTCTATTCGCTACCGCCCGAGCTGGAACAAAGTTCTCTACGGTATTTTCGTGATTAACTTTTTAGTCTTGGGCTACCTTGGTGTGCAGCCACCGTCTGCCATCGGTGAGCGAGTCTCCCAACTCGGAACCCTGTTTTATTTTGGTTTTTTCATTTTGATGCCGTGGTGGAGTAAGTTGGGCGCATTTAAACCTGTGCCGGCCCGCGTTACCTTTGCTGCCCACTGAAAGGGTGCGACCCCCACCATGAAAAAACTAATTTTTACAACTTTTCTGGCCTTTGCAGCAGCGCTTGGTATTTCAACGGCTGCCTGCGCTTCAGAAGGCGGCGTTGTTTGGGACAAGGCGCCAAATAAAACGAACGATTTGGCGTCGCTGCAAAACGGCGCAAAACTGTTCGTCAATTACTGTTTGAATTGCCATTCGGCTGCCTACATGCGGTTTAACCGGCTCAAAGACCTGGGACTAACCGAGGCCCAGATCAAAGATAACTTGCTCTTCACCACCGACAAAGTGGGCGAAACCATGAAAATCGCCATGGACCCGAAGCAGGCAAAGGACTGGTTTGGTGGCACTCCTCCTGACTTGACGGTAATTGCGCGCTCACGCGCCGGCTCTGGCGGCACTGGCGCCGACTATATCTATACCTATTTGCGCACTTACTACCGAGATGACACCAAAGCCACCGGCTGGAACAATTTGGCCTACCCCAATGTGGCCATGCCCCATGTGCTGTGGGACTTGCAAGGGCAACGTAAACCCGTGTTTGAAGACATCGAAGAGCACGGACATAAAAAAGCGGTATTCAAGGGCTGGGAACAACTTACACCCGGCACCATGACGCCCTTGCAATATGACCAAGCCATGGGCGACTTGGTGGGTTATTTGCAGTGGATGGCTGAGCCTGCCCAAAATACGCGGGTCCGAATCGGTATTTGGGTGTTGATGTTCTTGCTGATTTTGACCTTTGCCGCGTGGCGCTTGAATGTCGCGTTCTGGAAAGACGTGAAGTAAGTACGCGCTAGACATCTTGGTTTTCTCGCCGGCGCGCGCTTATTAAAAGTGCGTCCGCTTTTTCAGAGTGGTCACCTTATTGAATTGATTTGCAAGGTGCCACTTTTTTGTTTTCAGGAGTTCTGATCCATGATGGTCCTTTATTCAGGTACGACCTGCCCCTTTTCTCACCGCTGCCGCTTTGTTCTGTTTGAAAAAGGCATGGACTTTGAAATTCGGGATGTTGACCTGTACAACAAACCGGAGGACATCAATGTGATGAATCCTTACGGCCAAGTTCCGATTTTGGTTGAGCGTGACTTAATCCTGTACGAGTCCAATATCATCAATGAATATATTGACGAGCGTTTTCCGCACCCGCAACTGATGCCAGGCGACCCGGTAGACCGTGCGCGGGTGCGCTTGTTTTTGCTTAATTTTGAAAAAGAGTTGTTCGTACACGTCAGCACGCTGGAGTCGCGTGCAGCCAAGGGCAACGAGAAGGCGTTAGACAAAGCGCGCGCGCATGTGCGGGACCGTTTGACGCAGCTGGCGCCAATTTTTCTGAAAAATAAGTTTATGCTGGGGGACAGTTTCTCGATGTTGGATGTGGCGATTGCACCACTGCTATGGCGCCTTGACTACTACGATATTGATTTGTCCAAAAATGCAGCGCCGCTGCTGAAATATGCTGAGCGCATTTTTTCGCGCCCAGCTTATATTGAAGCGCTGACACCGTCTGAAAAGGTTATGCGCAAGTAAACTGGTACAGGTAAATTTTGATGTCTTCAACGAGTCTGCCGGAATCCACCTCTACCCGCCCGTACCTGGTGCGGGCGTTGTACGAGTGGTGCACCGACAACGGGTTTACGCCTTACGTCGCTGTGTTCGTTGACGATTCTGTCCGGGTGCCGCGCGAGTTCGTCAAGAACAATGAAATCGTGCTGAACATCAGTTTTGATGCAACAAGCTCGCTGCAGCTTGGTAACGATTTCATCGAGTTCAAGGCTCGGTTTTCCGGTAGTGCGCGCGAAATCATGGTACCAATGACGCATGTCATGGCCATTTACGCACGCGAAAACGGCCAAGGCATGTCATTTCCAATGACATCGCCGATGGGCCAACCAGCGAGCTTAGAGACGGTGAGCCGCGCTGAGCACGCAGACGGCGCTCAGCCGGTAGCCCGTGACGAAAAAATAATGCAACTGGTCGTGGATGTTGGCGCGGCTCAGACGTCGACAGCAGCTGACGATTTCGATCCACCCAGGCCGCCGTCCAAACCCCGGCCAGCACTCACCAGAGTCAAGTAAACTATCAGGTGTGCCGCTTTAGCTCAGTTGGTAGAGCAACCGCCTTGTAAGCGGTAGGTCGTCAGTTCGATTCCGACAAGCGGCACCAGTTTTTT
>JAYULP010000122.1:0-2196 GCA_043763445.1 Polaromonas sp. | reverse complement strand
TCGACAACTTTGCGCCTATCGTGGCTGATGCTGAAGCCGGTTTTGGCGGCGTACTCAACGCGTTTGAGCTGATGAAAGCAATGATCCACTCTGGCGCTGCCGGCGTGCACTGGGAAGATCAGCTGGCGTCAGTTAAAAAGTGCGGCCACATGGGCGGAAAGGTCCTTGTGCCTACCGTCGAAGCCTGCCAAAAACTGATTGCAGCGCGCATGGCGGCTGACGTGTGCGGTGTGCCGACGCTGGTTATTGCCCGCACTGACGCCGAAGCCGCCGACTTGCTGACCAGTGACTACGACGAAAACGATAAACCGTTCATCACCGGTGAGCGCACCTCCGAGGGTTTCTACAAAACCAACAAGGGCATCGACCAAGCCATTTCGCGTGCGATTGCTTACGCCCACTACGCCGATTTGGTGTGGTGCGAGACGGGTACCCCCGACCTGGCGTTTGCCAAAAAGTTTGCCGATGCGGTGCACAAAGTTCACCCGGGGAAAATGCTGGCGTACAACTGCTCACCGTCGTTTAACTGGAAGAAAAACCTGGACGACGCCACGATTGCCAAGTTCCAGCGCGAACTCGGCGCCATGGGCTACAAATACCAGTTCATTACGCTGGCCGGTATCCACTCTATGTGGTTCAACATGTTCGATTTGGCGCAGGACTACGTTGCGCGCGGCATGTCAGCTTACGTTGAAAAAGTGCAAGAACCCGAGTTTGCAGCGCGTGAGCGTGGCTACACTTTTGTCTCGCATCAGCAAGAAGTCGGTACCGGCTACTTTGACGAAGTCACCACGGTGATTCAAGGCGGCAAGTCCAGCGTGACGGCGCTGACCGGCTCCACAGAAGAAGAGCAGTTTCACTGAGCGCACGTATCGTGATCACCAGGCAGGCAAGATGTAAACCCAGTTGCTCACAGCCTCAAGCCCGAACAAACGGCTGGTTTGCTCGGCTCTTTTTGGTGCGTGCGTACCGGCTGAGCCAGCGCGCTAAGCGGTGTGTCCTAAAATATTACAGTGACATTCGCTAGCGGCCACAGTTTGGACACGAAAACAGCAGCTACGGTGTCGGCACTGCGAACTGCGACCTCGTGCGCTCTGGGCGTCACAGCGAGCCGCCCGTTCGCGCGCCTGCCAACTGGCCGCTGAATCCACTGCAGTTGCCCTGTGTTCTAAAAGCGCGGAGGATTCCGCGCTTTTTTGTTTTCTGCCCTGTTGAAAGAAATTCGCCATGATTCACATCACCTTGCCCGACGGCTCCAAGCGTGAATACCCCGGTCCCGTCACGGTAGCTGAAGTAGCTGCGTCAATTGGCCCTGGGCTTGCCAAAGTCACTGTTGCTGGCAAAGTGAACGGCCGGCTGGTCGATGCCAGCGATCTCATTGGCCGGGACGCCGTGCTGCAAATCATCACGCCAAAAGACAACGACGGCCTGCAGATCATTCGCCACTCGACCGCACACCTGTTGGGCCATGCGGTCAAGCAGTTGTATCCGACAGCAAAAATGGTGATTGGTCCGGTCATCGATGATGGGTTTTACTACGACATCGCTTACCAGCGTGCCTTCACACCAGAAGACATGGCAGCAATCGAGTCCCGTATGCGCAACCTGAT
Organism: Polaromonas sp.; assembly: GCA_043763445.1. GTDB lineage: Bacteria > Pseudomonadota > Gammaproteobacteria > Burkholderiales > Burkholderiaceae_C > Polaromonas. The sequence continues at coordinate 586 of JAYULP010000122.1, read as the reverse complement.
CGCGCAAGACTACGAGGTCATCAAGAAAGTGACACCCAGAGCTGAAGTGATGGAGGTTTTTGCCAGTCGCGGCGAAGACTACAAATTGCGCTTGGTCGAAGACATGCCGGACGAGCAAAACATGGCTCTGTACTACCACCAAGAGTACGTCGACATGTGCCGAGGCCCCCACGTACCGAACACCCGATTTCTGAAAGTTTTTAAGCTCACTAGGCTGTCAGGCGCCTATTGGCGCGGAGACGCCAAAAACGCACAGCTGCAGCGCATTTACGGCACCGCCTGGGCTGATAAAAAACAGCTCGAAGAGCACATCCGCCGAGTCGAAGAAGCAGAAATGCGCGACCACCGCAAGCTAGGCAAAGAACTCGATTTATTCCATATTGACGAGCATGCCCCGGGTTTGGTGTTTTGGCATCCCAAAGGCTGGACCGTGTGGCAGGGCGTTGAGCAGTACATGCGCAAGGTCTACCAAAACAACGGCTACCAGGAGGTCAAAGGGCCGCAGGTCATCGACAAAACGCTGTGGGAAAAAACCGGTCATTGGGACAAATACCGCGACAACATGTTCACGACCGAAAGCGAAAAA
>JAYULP010000121.1:0-2199 GCA_043763445.1 Polaromonas sp. | reverse complement strand
CAATGGCTAAAAAGTGCAATACGGCGTTGGTAGAGCCGCCTGTAGCCATGATCACCGCTACCGCGTTTTCAATCGACTTTTTCGTCACAACGTCGCGTGGCTTGATGTCTTTTTTGACCGCCTCAATCAGCACCCGTGCAGACTCAGCCGCTGAGTCCATTTTTTCGTCGTGCGGATTGGCCATGGTGCTGGAGTAGGGCAGTGACATCCCAAGTGCCTCAAACGCGCTGGACATGGTGTTGGCGGTGTACATGCCGCCGCAGCTGCCTGTGCCGGGAATCGCACGACGCTCGATTTGCAGCAGGTCTTCGTCGCTCATACGGCCTGCAGCGTTTTCACCAACTGCCTCGAAGACGCTGACGATGTTGAGGTCTTTGCCTTGGTAGCGGCCCGGCAAAATCGTGCCGCCATAGACAAAAATCGCCGGCACGTTGGCGCGCAGCATACCCATCAGCCCGCCTGGCATGTTCTTGTCGCAGCCGCCCACCACTAGCACGCCGTCCATCCACTGGCCTTGCACGCAAGTCTCAATGCAGTCGGAGATGACTTCGCGGCTAACCAGGCTGTACTTCATGCCCTCGGTGCCCATGGCCATGCCGTCAGAAATGGTGGGCGTGCCAAACACCTGGGCTTTGCCGCCGGCAGCCTCAATGGCGTTAATCGCCGCGTCGGCTAGCTTTTGCAAGCCGCTGTTGCATGGTGTGATGGTGCTGTGACCGTTGGCCACGCCAATCATGGGTTTTTTAAAGTCTTCTGCCTCGTAGCCCATGGCGTAGTACATCGAGCGGTTGGGCGCTCTGGACTTGCCTTCAGTGATGTTTTTGGAGCGTGGATTCAGAACAATCGGTGCGGTCGACATGGGTGGGACTTTCGTGCGGTGATGTTGTCAGGCCGCAAGTGTGCGCTGGCCTAAACCTAAAAATCGCATTTTATTGCCAACGACGAGCCACCGTATGGCCGGCGTTGTGGCGGCGTGGCTGGGGCTGTCATCTGGACAATGCAAAATACGCCCATGTTGATTCACCCCACGATTAACCCGATTGCCTTGCAACTCGGGCCGCTCGCTATTCATTGGTATGGCCTGACTTATCTGGCCGCCTTTGGGCTGTTTTTCTTTTTGGCCACTCGCCGTTTGCGCCACGAGCCGTATGCCTCCATCACCGGGCCAGGGGCCTGGTTGCAGCCGGACATTGAAGATATTTTGTTTTTAGGCGTAATGGGTGTGGTGCTGGGCGGGCGGCTGGGGTATTGCTTGTTCTACAAGCCGGACTACTACGCGCAACATCCGCTGGAGATTTTTTATGTCTGGCAAGGTGGCATGAGTTTTCATGGCGGCATGTTGGGCGTGCTGGCCTCGCAAGTGTGGTTTGCCCGCACACGGCAGCGTCCGTGGTTGCAGGTGATGGACTTTATCGCGCCCTGCGTACCCACTGGGCTTGCAGCTGGCCGGGTGGGCAACTTTATCAACGGCGAGTTGTGGGGGCGCTTGAGTGCGCCCGATTTGCCGTGGGGTATGGTGTTTAAAAACAGTGGCTCGATGCTGCCGCGCCACCCGTCGCAGGCCTACCAGTTTTTGTTGGAGGGTTTGCTGCTGTTTGTGCTGCTGTGGCTTTACGCGCGGGTTCCAAGAAAAACGGGTCAGGTGTCGGGTGCGTTTTTGTTCGGCTACGGCGTGTTTCGGTTCATTGCCGAGTTTTTCCGCCAGCCAGACGACTTTTTGGGTATTTTGGCGTTGGGTATGAGCATGGGTCAGTGGCTGTGCGTGCCCATGATCTTGGCAGGTGTGGCGTTGTGGGGGTGGGCATCCCGCCGGCCAGCAGCGGCGTGACTCTGCTATGCCTCTTTGCGCCCAGCCAAGCAAAGCCTAGCGAAAAAGTGACGCGGCGAGCAATACACGCCTGCGAGAGGCTCAGAAATCACGGCATCACGAGGCTGCAGATGCGGTGCGCAGGCGGAGTTTTTTAGCTCTTTTGGCGCCAAGCATGTGACTTGGAGCAAGTGACGCTGTGCGATGCGCTGGCCATGTCCGACGCCCCGCGAGGCGCCAAAGTCGAGCTGCAGAGCGGCCAAGTCGAAGCCAGCCGGCGCGCTAAGGCCGCAGTCTGCGCCGGCAGCACTCAATGCGCACCACAACAGGCGGCAGCTGATAAGCGAGCGATTTGCTGGTGCGTCAGAAAAACTCAAGGATGCTCTGCATAA
>JAYULP010000120.1:0-13243 GCA_043763445.1 Polaromonas sp. | reverse complement strand
CGCGCATCGACACCGCTGGCACAGCGGGCGTTGTAGCGCCTGCTGCCAGCGCGGCTGCAGCGTCCGTCGCAAGCCCAGCACCGTTAGCGCCAGCAGCGGTGTCCGCCGCTGGTGGCGGTGGCGCTATGGCTGGTGTTGCGATGCCAGCTGCGGCCAAAATGATGGCGGACCACAACCTGCCAGCAGGCTCTGTGCCCGGCACCGGCAGGGACGGACGTGTGACTAAGGGCGACGTACTGGCAGTGACAGCTAGCGCCGTGCCTACGGTTGCCAGAGCAGCGGCGATCGGCCCCGTGTCTGCCAGTGCGCCGGTCCGTGTCCTGCCGCAAGTTGCGTTGCCGGCGAAAGCCGCCGACCTCGGTGAGCGTGCTGAGCAACGCGTGCCGATGAGCCGCTTGCGGGCCAGAGTGGCGGAGCGGCTGTTGCAGTCGCAGTCAACCAACGCTATATTGACCACCTTCAATGAAGTCAATATGGCACCGGTCATGGATATGCGCAAGCGTTTCCAGGAAAAGTTTGAAAAGGAATACGGCGTGAAGCTCGGCTTTATGAGCTTTTTTGTCAAGGCTGCAGTCCATGCACTGAAAAAGTACCCGGTACTCAACGCCTCGGTTGACGGAAACGACATCGTCTACCACGGCTACTTTGATGTTGGTATCGCGGTCGGCTCGCCACGCGGCTTGGTGGTGCCGATTTTGCGCAACGCAGACCAGATGAGCTTTGCCGACATTGAGAAAAAAATCGCTGAGTACGGCGCAAAGGCGCGCGACGGCAAGCTCGGAATTGAAGAGATGACTGGCGGTACGTTTTCGATCAGCAATGGCGGCACGTTCGGCTCCATGCTGTCCACACCCATCATCAATCCACCCCAGTCCGCCATCCTTGGCGTGCATGCAACCAAAGACCGTGCGGTGGTTGAAAACGGTCAGATTGTCATTCGCCCAATGAACTACTTTGCCATGTCCTACGACCACCGGATCATTGATGGCCGCGAGGCGGTACTGGGTTTGGTGGCGATGAAAGAAGCGCTGGAAGACCCGGCACGTTTGTTGTTTGATATCTAAGAAAGCCCAAACATGTCCAAACAATTTGATGTGGTCGTTATCGGTGGCGGCCCGGGTGGGTATATTGCGGCCATTCGCGCGGCTCAGCTTGGTTTCAGTGTGGCGTGTGTAGATGAATGGAAAAGCGCCGAAGGTGGCCCAGCATTGGGCGGCACTTGCACTAATGTCGGCTGTATTCCATCGAAGGCGCTGCTGCAATCGTCAGAGCATTTTGAGCAGGCTGGGCATTCATTTGCTGACCATGGCATCGAGGTCAAAGGCTTGAGCCTCGACATGGTCAAAATGATTGGCCGTAAAGACAATGTAGTCAAGCAAAACAACGACGGCGTGCTGTATTTGTTCAAGAAGAACAAAGTTGCTTTTTTTCATGGTCGCGGCTCTTTCGTGGCAGCGCGAGAAAGTGGCTACGACATTAAGGTGGCAGGTACTAATGACGAAATAGTCTGGGGCAGGCACATCATTGTGGCTACTGGCTCAAGTGCACGGCAGTTACCGGGAACGCCGTTCGATGAAATAACGGTTCTGTCTAACGACGGCGCACTCCGATTGACTGAAGTGCCCAAAAAGCTGGTTTTGATTGGCGCAGGCGTGATCGGCCTGGAGATGGGCTCGGTCTGGCGCCGCCTCGGCGCAGACGTCACTGTGCTTGAGGGCCTACCCGTTTTTCTGGGCGCAGTAGACCAGCAAATAGCCAAAGAAGCATTCAAAGCTTTCGTCAAACAAGGCTTGAAAATTGAGCTGGGCGCCAAGGTCGGCGACATCACAGTAGGCACCAATGGCGTGACGGTAGCCTATGTTGACGCTAAAGGCACAGCGCAGACGCTTGCCGCCGATAAGTTAATCATCTCGGTTGGGCGAGTCGCCAACACCACTGGCTTAGCGCCTGAGCTGGTGGGCTTGCTGCTCGATGATCGCGGCGCTGTCGTGGTTGACGCGGATTGCAAAACTAATCTTGCCAATGTTTGGGCTATCGGGGACGTGGTGCGCGGCCCAATGCTGGCACACAAAGCAGAAGAAGAAGGCGTAGCAGTGGCCGAGCGAATCGCCGGCCAGCATGGGCATGTGAACTTCAACACTATCCCGTGGGTAATCTACACGCATCCTGAAATTGCATGGGTTGGGCAAACGCAAGAGCAGCTCAAGTCTGCTGGACGTGCCTATAAGGTAGGCACCTTTCCGTTTTTGGCCAATGGGCGTGCCCGTGCCATGGGCGACACCACGGGTATGGTCAAAATGCTGGCTGATGCGCAGAGCGACGAAATTTTGGGCGTGCATATCGTGGGTCCAATGGCCAGTGAGCTGATCGCCGAGTGTGTGGTGGCTATGGAATTCCGCGCGAGCAGCGAAGACATTGCACGCATTTGCCACGCGCATCCGTCGCTCAGTGAGGCTACTAAAGAGGCCGCACTGGCCGTCGACAAGCGCACGCTTAATTTCTGATTCTCGGCTGTTGGAAACAAGCTCTAGCCTTGGTGAGCCCATGGTCGGGCCAGTGCGCGCAGCATACAACGCGCAATTGCTGGTGCGGGGATACATCAGTGATCCAGCCCAACTCCGGGCGGTTAACGCGCTTGAACGCTGTGCGGGGCAGTGGTCGCAGTTCAAATTGAAGCGCTCTAACGCGTTTAAAAAACTCGTCAACAGGCCGCAGGTGCCAAAAGGCGTGTACATGTTTGGCGGTGTCGGCCGTGGTAAGAGTTTTTTGATGGACTGCTTTTTTGTAGCGGTGCCGCTCAAACGAAAAGTTCGTCTGCATTTTCATGAGTTCATGCGGGAAGTTCACCGTGAACTGCAGGACCTGCAAGGCACAGTAAACCCGTTAGATGAATTGGGCTGGCGCATATCTAAGCGGTATCGCCTAATTTGTTTCGACGAGTTCCATGTGGCAGACATTACCGACGCCATGATTTTGCACCGCTTGCTGATAGCGCTTTTTGCTAACGGTGTGGGATTCGTCACGACGTCAAATTTCCACCCAGACACCCTTTATCCGGGCGGTTTGCATCGCGACCGGATATTGCCCGCCATCGAGTTGCTCAAAGACCAGTTGGATGTTCTTAGCGTGGACAATGGAGTGGACTACCGCGGGCGTACCTTGGAGCAAGCAGAGCTTTATTTGTCGCCGTTGGGTGCCGGGCCAGACGCGGTGATGGCGCAAACATTTAGTCAGCTGGCCGAAACGCGAGACGAAAATCCAGTGCTGTTCATTGAGTCTCGCCAAATTTTGGCTCGGCGCAAGGCCGGCGGTGTAGTGTGGTTTGACTTCAAGTCATTGTGCGGCGGGCCGCGGTCGCAAAATGACTACCTTGAAATCGCGTCCCAATTTCATACCGTGATGTTGAGTGACGTGCCGCACATGCCTGTGCGGATGGCATCGCAGGCGCGACGCTTTACTTGGTTGATTGACGTTCTCTATGACCGGCACGTCAAACTGGTCATGTCAGCTGCTGTGCCACCTGAGCTTCTCTACACCGACGGCCCGATGGCCAATGAATTTTCGCGTACGGTTTCACGGCTTAAAGAAATGCAGTCAAAAGAGTTTTTGGCGCTCGAGCGCCGACTTGTGGACACCACACTAACTTAGCTTAGATGGTGTTTTCGACTTGTTCGGGCTTGTGCGCTTTGATGAAGTACCCACTATGACGTTAGTTTTACTCTCACGGTGCCACCGGTGTGTTCTTGTGGCGATGTCGCTTTTGACAACGCTTGCACTGGCCCAGCCAGTCAATGCGCCCATCGACCCGGTCTCCCAGCTCAACACACAGCGCGAAGTGATAGACAGCGAAAGGCGGCAGCTTAACAACGGCTTTGCTGCTGAAGACGCCGTATGTCATCAACGCTTTGCGGTCAACAACTGCCTTGATGACGTCAATATCAAACGCCGCGTGGCGATGGCGGACCTACGACGTCAAGACCTGTTGCTCAATAAGCAAGAACGTATGCGTCGCGCCGCAAGTCAATTGTTGAAAATCGAGGAAAAACAGTCGGTTTCAGGCCAAGAGGAGCCTGCACAACGCCACGCGAAGCTGCCGTTGGACTATCAGTCGCGCATTGCAGCGAGTGCACAAAAACAACTGCAAAAAAAACCAGCAGCGGATGTTCAAGCTCAAGCACAGCTGCGCACCGCAAGCCGGCTGAATGCCGCGCAGTTGAAGCAACAATCTAGGTTGGACCAGCAAGCCAAATCGCCGCAGCAAGCAAAAAAATTCTTTGACCGCCAGACTCAGGCGGCCAAGCAGCGCGAGACGCACGGCGAGCTACTGCGCAAAAAAAGCGCCCGCCAAGTCAAATCCCTGCCGTCGCCCCCCGCGTTGTAATGGAGACGTTGCCGTTTCGGCGTTAAACAATCGGCTCCAGTTTGACAATCACAAGTGACAGGTTGTCTCCGCTTCGCTGAGCCCGTGCCCGTGCTTTTTGAATCAAAAACTCACAAGCGTCCCGTGGCGCCAACATGGACAAGGCTGAGCCCATTTCAGCCGTACTGAAGTAGTGCCAAACGCCGTCGCTACAAGCCATCAAGGTGTCGCCAATACTAAGTTTTCTTATCAGGTGAGTGCCTATGGGCGGTGTAGTTTCTGTCCCGAGACAACCCATTAAAACATTGGATTGAGGGTGACAGTTCGCTTCCTCTTCCGTTAATTGGCCCTTGTCTACTAATGTTTGTACATATGAGTGGTCCTTAGTTTTATGGACAAGCGCATCCGCATGGAAATGATAAATCCGGGAGTCTCCTGTGTGAATCCAGTGACATTCCCCAGACGCCGCGATAACAAACGCTGCCAAGGTGCTGTGGGGTTCCTGCTCGGCTGATACCGCAGTGAGTTTTATCACCAAGTGCGCCTCCTCAACAAGCTGTTTGAGCATAGCCAGCGCATCATCGGTTTCTGGTGCGAACCGATCAAAAAGCTGCTGAGCTGTCATCATGACCTGGTCTGACGCTTTGCGCCCGCCGCTGCGTCCTCCCATGCCATCGGCGACGATTCCCAACATGCAACCGTCAACTCGATGGTGTTTGAAAAGATTGACTTGATCCTGTTGGTAGTCGCGATCGCCTTTGTGTAAGCCGGTGGATGCCTTAATTCGATATCCTGTGGACATAATGTGTTGGGTCAGGCCGCTAAGCCCCGTGTAGTGGTCGCAATCACCGTATTATCAGAGCAAGCGAAAATTTTCAAAAAAGGGCGGGCTGACGCTTTTTTTTCTAAAGCTGCCGTGGCGCAATGCCGCAGGCTTTGCCGATACTCAGCGCCGCAAATATGCAGGTATTTCAGTGGTACTGCTGCATCGCAGTGGGGTTAACGTCGCTGGTTGGGCGAAAAAGGTTTATCGGATGATGTTGGCCAATGAGGTGGCGCAGGTTTTTGGGCTTTCAGGCCCGCTCGCGCAAAGCACGCAACAGTTTGTTGCACGGCCTGGACAAGTCGCCATGGCAGTGGCGGTTGCTGGAGCGATTGATGGTGCCTACCCACTGGTGATCGAAGCCAGCACAGGTGTTGGTAAAACCTTTGCTTACTTGGTGCCGGCGTTGCTCAGCGGGGAGCGGGTGCTGGTGTCAACGGCCACTAAGGCCTTACAAGACCAGCTGTTCAAGCGGGATTTGCCTGAGCTGGTAGCTCTGCTGGGTGTGGCATTAAAGCCTGCTTTGCTCAAGGGTCGATCAAGCTATCTCTGCCTTCACCGGATGGAGATGGCCTACCAAGATGCACTAGCGAGCGACAGCGCGTTAATGCGTGCACTTGCAAAGGTACAGTTGTGGTCTGTAGCGACTGTTACCGGAGATTTAGCGGAGCTGTCTGGACTCGATGAGCGCTCACCCGTGCTGGCCTTAGTTACCTCGACCCGCGAGAATTGCCTTGGCTCGCAATGTCCGCGTTTTCGGGGGTGCCATGTCAACTTGGCCCGCCGCGAGGCTATGGCTGCCGACGTGGTGGTGATCAACCACCATCTATTTTTCGCTGACCTCGCAGTGCGAGAGTCCGGTGTCGCAGAGTTGCTACCGTCGGTACGGATTGTTATTTTCGATGAAGCACACCAGCTCAACGAAACCGGAATTCAGTTTCTTGGCGCTAGCCTCACGACTGGCCAATTACTCGATTTTGCGCGCGATCTGCTCGCCACCGGGCTTGAACTTGCCCGCGGACTGGTGGACTGGCAAGTGCTTGCCGGTGAAGTTGAGCAAGCCGCTCGTGAGCTGCGTTTGTGTGTCAGTCGGCTAGCGCAAGGCTCCAAGCTACGCTGGACCGGACCGGTCCCTGATAGTGTGCAGCCCCACGAGTGGAACAGCGCGCTATCGCAGGTGATGCAAGCGTGTGAGCGCGCGACAGCAGCGTTAGTCACTGTGAGCGAAATTGCGCCAGACTTTGGTCGTCTCCAAGATCGTTCGGAGCAACTGGTACAGCGTGCGTGCCGTTTTTCAACCCCTGGGGAGCCGGGTGCAGTGCGGTGGCTGGATGTAGGTATGCAGCTGCGATTGATCGAGTCACCATTGGACATTTCTAAGGCGGTAACTGAAAAAATGTTGGGTACACCTGAGGGGGCTTCAAAGACCTGGATATTCACGTCGGCCACATTGGGCGATGACGCGTCGCTGAGCTGGTTTACCAAGCCGTGCGGCTTAACACAGGCCAAGACGATGCAAGTTGGCAGCCCTTTTACTTACGAGACACAGGCGGCTTTATATGTACCGAAAGATTTTCCCAAGCCTGGCGATCCATTGCATTCAGAACAAGTTGCGCTGACAGCCGCGCGATGGGCAGCTCAGTTGGGCGGCCGAACCATGATACTTACTACTACTTTGCGGGCGTTGCGCCAAATTGGTGAGTCACTGCAGGGGCGGCTTGCAAATACCCCAAGCCTCGAAGTGTTGGTACAAGGGACAATGCCAAAAAGGCAGTTGATTGATCGCTTTCGCACGGGCAGTGCGGCAGGCAAGGGCTACATTTTGGTGGCTTCGGCTTCGTTCTGGGAAGGCATCGACGTGCCCGGTGACGCATTGCAATTGCTTATCATCGACAAGTTGCCATTTCCTGCGCTAAATGATCCACTTGCACAGGCGCGCTCAAAGGTGATCGAGTCCGAAGGCCGCAGTGCGTTCAATGAGTTTTTTCTGCCTGAAGCCGCTGTCTCGCTTAAGCAAGGTGCGGGCCGCCTGATTCGTCGTGAATCAGACCGCGGTATTTTGGTTGTGTGCGACGTTCGGCTAACGACGATGGGATACGGCAAACGGCTGATGAAAGCGCTCCCTCCAATGCAGGTGTTGAAAACCGAGGACGAGTTGGTGGCGCGAATCGAACAACTTACCAAAATTTAAACCAAGGTTTGTCCACCCCTTTTAGCCCATCTTTCAAATAAGAACTGGCAGGGTAAGTTTTCTCCATAATCCGGCGGGTGTCGTCAAGCAAAGCCGTCATGTCCAATGCCTCATAAGACTTCAGCAGCACATAAGTTGCTTCTTCCAACGCGGGAACATCCCGGTAGTCAGCAATGGCGGTTTGGGCACGGTTGATGGCAGCAATGTAGGCACCGCGTAAGTAGTAGTAGCGCGCCACGTTCACCTCTGACTGCGCCAGTGAATTGACAATGTAGGCCATACGAAGACGCGCATCAGGGGTGTAGCGAGAATCGGGAAAACGCACAGCCAGGTCGCGGAACGATTCAAACGACTCTTTTGCCGCTTTCTGGTCGCGCTCAGACAAGTCTTGACGCGAAATGAAGCTAAACAATCCTAGGCTGTCGTTGAAATTGACAATGCCTTTTAAGTAAAATGCATAGTCCAGTGCTGGGCTAGCTGGATGCAACTTTATAAAACGCTCGAGGGTGGAGATAGCTTGAGCTTGATCGCCGCCTTTGTACTGCGCGTAAGCCTTATCGAGTTGAGCCTGTTGCGCAAGCGGTGTGCCTGCCGCACGTCCCTCAAGTTTTTCATACAACAAAATGGCTTTGTCATAAGCACCAGAGCTGACTTCTTCTCTCGCCTCAGTGTAGATGCGGTTAGGACTCCAACTGGTGGTGCGGTCAGCCGGTGCTGCAGTGCCGCAACCTGATACGGCAAGACAGGTGAGACCAAACGCGGCGAAAAACCCCCGCCATTTTAAGGTGGCCAATAATTTTGAAACCAACATGTCCATCAACCTTCCTGTGACTTACTTTGAACCCGGTAAGTTGAGTATATCGGCCGGCCTGCTGGCGCCTACGCCGCAGCCGGATACAGACGACGGCACTGACGAGTCCTCAGACTCAGAGCTTCGGGTCGTTGTAATTGCTGAGAAAGCACACGGCGAACGCATAGATCGCGCCTTGGCAGGAGCCGTTTCAGAGTTTTCGCGCAGCTACCTGCAGCAGCTAATTGAAGGCGGTGCTGTCGCTTTAGATGGAGTGTTAGTACAAAAGGCTTCCCACCGCGTTAAAGCCGGGCAAGTGTTGCACATTGAACTCAAGCCGACACCTCAGAGTCAGTCGTTCAAACCCGAGCTGATGGTGCTCGATGTGGTGTTTGAGGATGCCTATTTGCTGGTGGTGAACAAGCCCGCTGGGTTGGTCGTGCATCCGGCACCCGGCAATTGGAGCGCAACGCTGCTTAACGGTTTGTTGGCTCGCGGGCCCGAAGCCTCATTTTTGCCACGCGCTGGTATTGTTCACAGGCTGGACAAAGACACTAGCGGCCTGATGGTGGTGGCCAAACAGCGTCAAACCATGGATCAGTTAGTGGCCCTCATCGCGGCACGCGAGGTAAGCCGCGACTACCTTGCTATTGCCCATGGCGGCTGGGTCGGTGCCAGCCACCGCTCAGTGGATCTGCCGGTCGGTCGCGATCCACGCAACCGATTGCGAATGGCTGTGGTGGACCTGTCAAAAAATGCCGGAAAACTAGCGTCCACCACGCTAAACGTGGTTCAGTCACTTGGCGATGTATGTCTGGTGCGTTGTAAATTGCATACTGGACGTACCCATCAAATTCGTGTTCACTTAGCGCATATTGGCCACCCGTTGGTTGCCGACGAAACCTATGGAGGGCGTTTAGCGCTTGGCATGACGCGGCAGGCGCTGCATGCCTGTCGTCTGGCATTTATTCACCCGGTAGAAGGAACCGAGCTGGTGTTCAAGGTTGCGCCGCCGGCTGATATGCAGTCGGCCATGAATGTTCATGGCCTAAGCTACACTTAGGATCACGAACGGGCCAAGGTAGCCGTGGTTTTTTGCCCCATTTGCACCCCCTGTTCGGGTTTTGCAGTTTCCGATCTGCGACAGCTCGCGATTTTTCGGAATTCTTCATATGAATACGGCTGATGCCAAGCGGGTCGTCGAAACAGCCCTGATCTGCGCCCAGCAGCCGCTGACTTTGCGCGACCTAGGAATTTTGTTTGACGACACGCTTACAGCGGACACGCTAGAGCTGATACTGGCAGAACTCCAAGATGAGTGGTCACCCAGCGGCGTGGAGCTGGTAGCAATTGCCAGCGGCTGGCGCTTTCAAAGTCGGCCACAGATGCGTGAGTACCTAGACCGGTTGCACCCAGAAAAGCCACCGCGCTACAGTCGTGCCGTATTGGAGACCTTAGCCATCATTGTGTACCGTCAGCCGGTCACACGCGGTGACATGGAAGATATTCGAGGGGTGACTATCAGCAGCTCAATTCTCAAACAACTCGAAGACAGAGGCTGGATAAATGTGGTGGGACGCCGCGAAACCGTCGGACGGCCGGCGCTGTACGCCACAACGCTTCAATTTTTGGACGACCTAGGCATTGTCTCGCTGGACCAGTTGCCCTTAACGCAGGGGCAAAGCATTGGCTCGGCGCTGCCCGCGTCAATTGAGTTTGGGTTGCCGAATTCAAGAAACAACACACCGGCTACCGTCGGCCTCGCGTCTGGCGAGCTGGCTATTGACACTGACCTTGGTCGAAAACTACGCAACGGAACCCCATGAGTACCCAGCCTAATACAGACAACAGCTTGGACGCTTCGGCGGCTGACAACCAACACGCAGGTACCTCTGCCCCATTGAATACGCTCCAAGTTCAAGATTTTGTTGCTGCTGACGCCCCGCAATCAGCGGTGACTTCTGGCCAGCTGAATTTGCACCTTGGCGGTGTACGGCCGACTGCGGACAGCACCTTGGCCGCGGCGGCGGCACAGCCAAAACTTCGCCGAAGCCCGGGACCAACAGCCATCGCGTTTGAAGACGTAGTTACTGGCCGATTTGACGCCGACGAAGACGCCCAACCGAGCGCTCAGTTGGTACAAAAAAGAGTTCTGTTGCCTCAGGCCGAGTCGCCCAAGCTGCACAAAGTGCTTGCCCAAGCGGGTTTGGGCTCAAGGCTTGAAATGGAGCAACTGATTTTGCAGGGGCGTATTTCCGTTAACGGTGAGCCAGCCCACGTTGGACAACGGATTCAGTTTGGCGACAATCTAAAAGTTAACGGCAAGCCTATTCGTGTCCGCATTGACCCGCCACCGGCGCGCGTTATCGCCTACCACAAGCCCGCTGGTGAAGTTGTTACCCACGATGACCCGCAAAACCGCCCCACGGTATTTCGCCGGTTGCCCAAGTTGTTTCAGGGCAAATGGCAGTCGGTTGGGCGGCTTGATTTGAATACGGAAGGGTTACTGTTGCTGACCAGTTCAGGCGAGCTGGCAAACCGGTTGATGCATCCCCGATTTGGCCTTGAACGTGAATACGCTGTGCGCGTACTTGGCGCTTTGGCAAACGAAGAGAAAAAACGCTTGCTCGAAGGTGTCACACTTGACGACGGTTTGGCGCAATTCGGCTCAATTGAAGCTGGCGGCGGCGAGGGCGCTAATTGTTGGTATCGCGTGACCATTTCAGAGGGTCGAAACCGCGAAGTTCGCCGCCTGTTTGAGGCTGTCGGTCATGCAGTGAGCCGATTAATTCGCATTCGGTACGGCGCCATGCTGCTGCCACGAGGTCTGCGTCGCGGCGCGTTCGTCGAGCTGGATGAGCGCGATATTAAGGCGCTGACCGGTGCGGCAAGCCAGGCCGAGGCGCGTGGTCTGGCCGCACGAGATGCGGTGGACTCCACCGCTGGGCGGGCCCCCGACGCTGCTGTGCGCGACAACGGACCAAGGCGTGATGCAGGACGCACACGACTGCCGCAGCGCCCGTCGCCTGGACTGGCTGATGCGCAAGTACGAGCGGCGGGCCCGCGCGGCCGACCGTCAAGCACGCCGCAACAGCGCTACCGCGATGAGCGTGCGCCGCGTGCCGGTGCGCCGAGCGGCGGCAGCAATCAGCCGGACCCACTGAAGACTTCGTTTGGCTACATCGGTGCAGACACGTTTACCCGCCAGCGCCAAGCGCAAGGCCAGCGGCGCTCCAGCGGCAATGGCTCTGGTAGCGGGTCTGCAGGCGGTACGCGAGGCGCTGGTACCAATCGCTCAGGGGGTGGCCGTGGTGGATCCGGGCAGGGCGGTGGCCGTGGCTCAAACCGCTAGTTTTAGCGATTGTGTGGGCTAACTCTCGCAGCGGCTTACCGCTGTGCCGTTGGGCTTGCGCGCCCTGCTGCAAGCCGACGCCGGCGTTACAGCAGGTTAAACTCCAAAGTTGCCCAAGCGGTATCCACAACGCCTGAAAACCCAGTGACACCTCGCGTTGTGAGCCGCTACCAATCATCACCTTAAAACTCAAAGGAAATCTCATGGCCATCGAACAAACACTCTCCATTATTAAGCCTGACGCTGTTGCAAAAAATGTCATTGGTCAGATTTATTCACGCTTTGAGTCGGCCGGCTTAACCATTGTCGCGGCACGCATGGCACATCTGTCACAGGGCGAAGCAGAAGCGTTTTACGCTGTTCATAAAGCCCGCCCGTTTTTCAAAGATTTGGTGTCTTTCATGATCTCTGGCCCCGTCATGATCCAAGCGCTGCAGGGCGAGGGTGCCGTGCTTAAAAACCGCGACTTGATGGGCGCAACCGACCCGAAAAAAGCAGACGCAGGCACTATCCGCGCCGACTTTGCTGACAGCATTGATGCCAATGCCGTACATGGCTCTGATGCCGTCGACACGGCAAAGGCTGAAATCGCGTTCTTCTTTCCTGGCCTGAACGTCTACAGCCGTTAAGCATGCAAGCGGCCACACGATCTGATCAGCTGCTTGTGGCAACAAGTGCGTGTGGTTTTGACGTGCCATGACTACCAATCTCCTCGGCTACGACTTGGATGGCTTAGCCGCCTTCTGCGAAGGTTTGGGTGAAAAACGGTTTCGGGCTGTGCAGCTGTTTCGCTGGATTCATCAGCGCGGCGAAGCCTGTTTTGACGACATGACCGACTTGGCAAAATCGCTGCGCGAAAAGCTTCGAGGTACAGCCGTCGTGAGGGCGCTCAATGTCGTGTCGCGTCATGACTCGGCGGATGGCACGATCAAGTGGCTGTTCGACGTGGGTTGCGGTGACGTGATTGAGACGGTGTTTATCCCCGAAGCTGACAGGGGCACCTTGTGTATCTCCTCACAAGCGGGCTGCGCTGTCGGTTGTCGTTTTTGCTCGACGGGCCACCAAGGCTTCAGTCGCAACTTGACCACAGGTGAGATCACTGCGCAGCTTTGGTTTGCCGAACACTTTTTGCGCAAGTATCTCCACCGCAATGAGCGCGTTATCTCCAATGTCGTGATGATGGGTATGGGTGAGCCGCTACAAAATTATGCCCAGCTTCTGCCAGCTTTGAAGGTCATGCTGGACGACCACGGCTACGGCTTGTCACGTCGGCGGGTCACGGTATCTACGTCCGGCGTGGTGCCGATGATGGACCGCCTTGGGCAAGACTGCCCGGTAGCGCTGGCGGTGTCGCTGCACGCACCATTTGACGCGCTGCGCGACAATTTAGTTCCGCTAAACAAGAAGTACCCTATTGCTGAGCTCTTGCAGGCATGCACCCGCTATCAAGCTTTTGCGCCGCGCGACTTCATCACATTCGAGTACTGCATGCTCGATGAGGTCAACGACCAGCCGGTGCATGCCCACGAACTACTTGCGCTGGTGCGAGTGCATGGCGCACTGGGGCTGCGCTGCAAATTTAATTTGATTCCATTCAACCCGTTTCCTGCGTCAGGCCTGCGACGCTCTGACCTTGCTCAGGTAAATGTGTTTGCCAAAATTTTGATGGACGCGGGCGTGGTGGTGACTGTACGCAAGACTCGGGGCAATGACATCGACGCCGCCTG
>JAYULP010000119.1:0-2209 GCA_043763445.1 Polaromonas sp. | reverse complement strand
CTTCAGGGGTATGAGCGCGGCGCACAAGACTGTGAAATACCCCGCATGAAGACCGCCTCACATTGTTGCGCCGACACAGATGGCCACACCGGCGAGAGCGTTGCGCCCCGCGACATCCAAACTAGACTGCAAAAAAAGCCCAGTGAATAAAAAAATTTAGGGACTCTTGCGAAACTTTACGGGCTCATGCTGAACAACGGCGACTCTATTTCTGGCGGAGAGGGTGGGATTCGAACCCACGGTACCTTGCGGTACGCCTGATTTCGAATCAGGTACATTCGGCCACTCTGCCACCTCTCCACACTCGTTTTTATTCTATCAGGCCAGCGCTGCTTTGCCGCCGAGGTAGGGCTGCAGAACAACAGGAATGTCGACATTGCCGTCAGCGCGTTGGTAGTTCTCCAGCACGGCCACCAGCGTTCTTCCGACTGCCAGCGCAGAGCCGTTCAGGGTGTGCACGAATTCGTTTTTACCCTGCGCGCTTTTATACCGGGCCTGCAAGCGGCGCGCTTGAAACGTGCCGCAATCGGAAACTGAGCTGATTTCCCGATAGGCGTTTTGCCCCGGCAGCCAGACTTCTAAGTCGTAGGTTTTGGCCGCACCGAACCCCATGTCGCCGGTGCACAGCAGCATGACGCGGTACGGCAAACCCAGCTTTTGCAAAATTGTCTCGGCGTGTGCAGTCATGTCCTCCAGCGCTTGGCTGCTTTGGTCGGGATGAACGATTTGCACCAGCTCAACTTTATCGAACTGGTGTTGACGAATCATGCCGCGGGTGTCGCGGCCATAGCTGCCGGCTTCGGAGCGAAAGCACGGCGTATGGGCGGTGAACTTCAGCGGCAACGCCGCCTCGGGTGTAAGGGTGTCGCGCATGAAATTGGTCAGCGGCACTTCTGCGGTAGGAATCAGATACAGCGCGGCGTTTTCTGCCTCGCCCTCCTGGCCGCCTTTTTTAGCGGCAAACAGGTCTTCTTCAAACTTGGGAAGCTGGCCCGTGCAGCGTAGCGAGTCGGCGTTGACAATGTAAGGGACATAGCATTCGGTGTAGCCGTGCTGGGCAGTTTGTACGTCCAGCATGAAGGCAGCCAAGGCGCGGTGCAGGCGTGCTAGCGGGCCTTGCAAGACAGTAAAGCGTGAGCCGGTGAGCTTGGTGCCCAACTCAAAGTTAAGGCCGTGGGGCTGCCCAACATCGACATGGTCCTTGGCTTCAAAGTCCAACGGCGTTGGCCCGCCGCCCCAACCAGCGGCAGGGCTCCACTTGCGGACCTCGACATTGCCGGCTTCGCCCGTGCCCAACGGCACGCTGTCGTGCGGCAAATTGGGCACGGCCAGCAGCAGCGTCTGGAGCTCAGCTTGAATTTGCTCAAGCCGCACGCTGGAAGCGTCCAGCTCGGACCTGGAGGCGCTGACCTGGCCCATCACGCTTGCAGCGTCTGCGCCCTTGGCTTTGAGCTGGCCAATTTGTTTGGACAAGGTATTGCGCTGGTTTTGCAGCTCTTCAGTGCGATTTTGCAGGGCCTTACGCTCGGACTCCAGCGCTAAAAAAGTATCGACGTGAAGGAAAGTCTGCGGGCTTTTGCGGGTCTCCAGCCGGCGTACAGCAGCGGGGAGGTCTTTGCGGAGAAGGTTGATGTCAAGCATCTGCGAATTGTATTTTGTGTGGCACTGAAAGCGCACAGCAGCCGCGCAACGCCAACCTGAGCACCGCCAACAACCGTGTAGATTTGGTTGCGGCAACCGGGCACACAGCGGCCACCGCGCAGGGCTGCTACTGCCGCCACTGATCGGCACCGCATTAGCTGGCCACACCGTATTGCGCCTGCGCGCTCGCGCCGGCCAGCGCTACCGCCGCCGGGGACAGGGACGGGGACAGGAAGTGCCACCAGTCGAGCCTGCGGCGCGCCTTACAGCGCCCGCCAGTGTGCAGCTGCGCCAGTGCGCGGGCCAGAGACCTGTGCTTGGCCCACATCCAGCGCGCTGCCAGGCCGCTTTTGCAGTGGCATTTAACGAGTAAAGAGGCGGTAGCCGGCGTTAAATAAACTCGCGCAGCTCTTTAATTCATAGCGGCTAATAATGTCGCTATGTCGCTATGTCGCTATGTCGCTATGTTGCTATGTCGCTATGTTGCTATGTCAGCCGGTGATCAGTCCAGCCCATGCAGCTGGCTGTCGCCGACTGCAAAGACATGGCCGTGCGCGTCCAGCTTCAA
>JAYULP010000118.1:0-2214 GCA_043763445.1 Polaromonas sp. | reverse complement strand
AAGTATTGCACCGCCCAAGTCACACCGCGTGATTTTTCAGGGTTTGGTCGCTGCCGTTGAAAGCCTTCGTGAGCATTACTCCACACACGCCCTTAGCCGACGCTGGCGGCCGCGAGGTCAGCCAGTTCGACAAAAAATCCCAGGCCTGGTCGGCGCTGTTCGCCGAGCCGATGAGTGCGCTGGTCAAGCGCTACACCGCCAGTGTCTTTTTCGACAAACGCCTGTGGCAAGCCGACATCACCGGCTCGCTGGCCCATGCCGAAATGCTGGCGGCGCAGCAGATCATCAGCACCGCCGACCATGCCGACATTCAGCGCGGCATGGCGCAAATTACCGCCGACATCGAAGCGGGCACCTTTGACTGGAAGCTGGACCTCGAGGACGTGCATCTGAACATTGAGGCACGCCTGACCCAGCTGGTTGGTGACGCTGGCAAGCGACTGCACACCGGCCGCTCGCGTAACGACCAGGTAGCCACCGATGTGCGGCTGTGGTTGCGCGGCGAAATTGACAGCATCCACGCGCTGCTGCTGGACCTGCAGCGCGCGCTGGTCGATGTGGCGGGCCAACATGTTGACATCATCCTGCCCGGCTTTACCCACCTGCAGGTCGCGCAGCCGGTGAGTTTTGGCCACCACCTGCTGGCCTATGTCGAGATGTTTGCCCGCGACGCCGCGCGCTTGTCTGATGTGCGCCAACGGGTGAATTTTTTACCGTTGGGCGCCGCCGCGCTGGCCGGAACCAGCTACCCCCTCGACCGGGAACGGGTAGCACGCACCTTGGGCATGGTGGACGCGCACGGCCTGCCCTGTGTGTGCCAAAACAGCCTCGACGCCGTGAGCGACCGTGACTTTGCCATTGAGTTCACCGCTGCCGCCAGTATTTGCATGGTGCACATCAGCCGGCTCAGCGAGGAGCTGATTTTGTGGATGAGTCAGAACTTCGGCTTTATCCAGATTGCCGACCGCTTCACCACTGGCTCGTCCATCATGCCGCAAAAGAAAAACCCAGACGTGCCGGAGCTAGCGCGTGGCAAAACCGGCCGTGTGGTGGGCCACTTGATGGGCCTGATCACGCTGATGAAAGGCCAACCCCTGGCCTACAACAAGGACAACCAAGAAGACAAAGAGCCGCTGTTTGACACCGTGGACACGCTCAAAGACACACTGCGGATTTTTGCCGAAATGGTTGGCGGCCAAGTTGACGCAGCTACCGGCAGCCGCTCAGGCGGCATCACCGTCAAGCCCGACGCCATGGAGCGCGCCGCCTTGCGCGGCTACGCCACCGCCACCGACCTGGCCGACTACATGGTCAAAAAAGGGCTGCCGTTTCGGGACGCCCATGAAGCCGTGGCCCATGCGGTCAAAGCCGCCATGGCTAAAGGCCTGGACCTGTCCGAACTGCCGCTTGACATGCTGCAGGCTTTTAACCCTCATATCGAAGCTGATGTGTATGACGTATTGAGCCTGCGCGGCTCGCTGAACGCCCGCAGAACGCTGGGCGGCACCGCCCCGGCGCAGGTGCGGGCGCAGCTCGCGCGTCACCGGACTCGGCTGGGGTGATTTTGGGGCCAAGTCAGCACTGACTGCGCGCGCGCCAGCGGCTTGGCCTGATGAAAATGGCGCTACCGGGCCCACTGCCGCATCGAGCTTGCTGTGCAGTTGACACTTACGCTCGGTGCCCACAACGCACGAGCCAAGTCTCAACACGCAGGGGCGCTGTCGGGCCCTCGCCAAAGGTCAAATTTGTGGCCTGCGGGGTCCCCGGCAAATAAGTCGGGCCTTCGGCTTGCATCCCAGACGTACTCGCGTGCTGGGTTAATTGCAAGCGCCGGCCAGGTGCTTGGCGCTGCTCAACGTCACGCGTACTGCAGCCGGTGGGATGACGCGGCTTTTTGAGGCGTGCAAACCCCCGGCGTCGCCAATGCCTGCAGTCGGCCAACATACCCGGCGGTGTTGCCAGCGCACGCTTGGTTTTGGGGCTAGTCAAGTGCTGGCGCTGTTTTTTGAGGCGCGCTCGCTTTGAGCTGCTCGAAGCCTGCTGAGTTGACGCAAACCCTTTGACCAGCGCAGGGTGCGCCCGAAAAAATAGATGTGCTCACCGTGCCAAGCCAGATCAATAGCCTGCAGCGCCAGGGCGCCCAGTGCAGTTATCCACGCCTTGGGGGCAGTGGCCCTGCGTGCCGCCAAAGTCGTGGGCGGCGCCGAGGTGAGC
>JAYULP010000117.1:0-5497 GCA_043763445.1 Polaromonas sp. | reverse complement strand
ATCGCTGCAGTCAGCGTAGTTTTGCCGTGGTCAACGTGGCCAATCGTGCCGACGTTGACGTGCGGTTTGGTCCGCTCAAATTTGCTTTTTGCCATTTTAAATACTCCAATAAAAAGAACGTGCCCGTGACAGGTTTAATGTTTGCACTACGCTGCATGATTTTTCACCACGGGCAGTGAAAGGCGCGTAATCGCAGACAGAGAAAGGCCGTTTAGCTACAAGCCCTGTCAAGAAAAACTTTTCCATCCGGCTCAATTGCTGCGACCTTCTTCGCTTTGTTTGCTATGCACAAGCTATTCGCAAATGAGTACATGGGGCTCATTTGAGCTCCGTCCGTAACCAACATTTTTGATGTTTGCAACATTTTTCCGTTTAAATCGTACGCGCTCTAAACGTAAACTCCTTTGGTTAAAGGGCTTGCCGTAGCGCACACCGAGATGACTGCGGTAAAAACCGCAACACCGAAGAATTGAGGCAGCCATTTCATTATTTAGCGCGAGCGGCCATGATGGCTTCCGACACATTACGCGGCGCTTCCGAGTAGTGCTTGAATTCCATGGTGTAAGTTGCTCGGCCTTGGGACATTGAGCGCAGCGTCGTTGAGTAGCCAAACATTTCAGACAACGGTACTTCTGCCTTGATGGCTTTGCCGCCGCCGACCATGTCTTCCATGCCTTGCACCATACCGCGGCGTGAAGACAAGTCGCCCATCACGTTGCCGGCGTAGTCTTCAGGCGTTTCAACTTCAACCGCCATCATCGGCTCAAGAATCACCGGGCTGGCCTTGCGGCAGCCTTCTTTGAAGCCAAAAATTGCCGCCATCTTAAAGGCCATCTCGTTGGAGTCCACATCATGGTAGGAGCCAAAGTGCAGCGTGACCTTCACGTCAACCACTGGGTAGCCCGCCAGCACACCGGACGTCACTGCTTCATGGATGCCTTTTTCGACTGCAGGGATGTACTCGCGTGGCACAGTGCCGCCCTTGATGGCGTCAACAAACTCAATGCCTTTGCCCGGCTCGTTGGGTTCAATTTTGAGCACAACATGCCCGTACTGACCTTTACCGCCGGACTGGCGCACAAACTTGCCTTCGGCGTCTTCGATGATTTTGCGAATGGTTTCGCGGTAGGCGACTTGCGGCTTACCGACGTTGGCTTCCACACCGAACTCACGCTTCATGCGGTCAACAATAATTTCCAAATGCAACTCGCCCATGCCGGCGATCAGGGTCTGACCCGACTCTTCGTCAGTTTTGACACGGAACGACGGATCTTCTTGTGCCAAGCGCTGCAAGGCAATGCCCATTTTTTCCTGGTCAACCTTGGTTTTCGGCTCAACTGCCTGGGTGATCACCGGCTCCGGGAACACCATGCGCTCCAGCATAACGATGGCATCTGGGTCGCACAGCGTCTCGCCTGTCGTGACGTCCTTCAAGCCGACGCAAGCGGCGATGTCGCCTGCGCGAATCTCGCTGACCTCCTCGCGGTTGTTGGCGTGCATTTGCACAATCCGGCCGATGCGCTCTTTTTTACCCTTGATCGGGTTGTAGACGCTGTCGCCCTTTTTCAACACGCCAGAATAAACCCGCACAAACGTCAACTGACCCACAAACGGGTCGGTCATTAGCTTGAAAGCCAAGGCCGAGAACTTCTCGCCGTCATCTGCTTTACGGGTGGTGGGCAGCTCATCGTCATCCGTGCCTTTGACCGGTGGAATGTCAATTGGCGACGGCATGAATTCAATCACTGCGTCCAGCATGCGCTGAACGCCTTTGTTTTTGAATGCTGAGCCGCAGTACATGGGCTGGATTTCGCTGGCAATAGTGCGGGTGCGGATGCCCAGCTTGATTTCGTCTTCGGTCAAATCACCTTCTTCAAGGTATTTGTTCATGAACTCTTCGGATGCTTCAGCTGCAGCCTCAACCATCTTCTCGCGCCACTCTTTGGCCAGCTCAACCAGTTCAGCCGGGATTTCGCGGTAGTCAAACTTCATGCCTTGAGAGGCTTCGTCCCAGATGATGGCTTTCATCTTGATCAAATCCACTACGCCAGTGAAGTTTTCTTCAGCGCCAATAGGGATGACCATTGGCACTGGGCTGGCTTTCAAGCGCAACTTCATTTGCTCAACAACTTTGAAGAAGTTCGCACCGGTACGATCCATTTTGTTAACAAAGGCCAAGCGCGGCACTTTGTACTTATTCGCTTGGCGCCAAACCGTCTCGGATTGCGGCTGCACGCCGCCCACAGCGCAGTACACCATGCAAGCGCCGTCCAGCACCCGCATGGAGCGCTCGACTTCAATCGTGAAGTCGACGTGACCGGGAGTGTCAATGATGTTGATGCGGTGCTCAGGCAAGGACTTGTCCATGCCCTTCCAGAAACAGGTGGTGGCCGCCGAGGTGATGGTGATACCACGCTCTTGCTCTTGCTCCATCCAGTCCATGGTGGCGGCGCCGTCATGGACTTCACCAATCTTGTGGTTCACACCGGTATAAAAAAGGACCCGCTCGGTAGTGGTAGTTTTACCGGCATCAATGTGCGCGGAAATCCCGATGTTGCGGTAGTTTTCAATGGGGGTAGCGCGAGGCATAAATTACTCCAGGTTTCCGTAAGTCAACAAAAGCCCGGCCGCTTTTTCAGCGGGACGGGCTTGTCGTTGGTGGGATGAGAAAAGCGTTTTAGAAGCGGAAGTGGCTGAACGCCTTATTAGCTTCGGCCATGCGGTGAACTTCGTCCCGCCGCTTCATGGCGCCGCCACGGCCTTCAGTCGCCTCCATCAACTCATTGGCCAGACGCAAAGACATTGATTTTTCGCCGCGTTTTTTAGCGGCTTCTTTCAACCAGCGCATAGCCAGAGCCATACGGCGGACCGGGCGCACCTCAACGGGCACTTGGTAGTTCGCACCGCCAACGCGGCGAGACTTCACCTCGACCATGGGTTTGATGTTGCCAATGGCCATGTGGAAGGCCTCCAGCGGATCTTTGCCCGGGTTTTTTTTCTCAATAAAGTCAAGCGCACCGTAGATGATGCGTTCGGCGACAGCTTTTTTGCCGCCTTGCATGATCACGTTCATGAATTTGGCAAGATCGACATCACCAAACTTGGGATCAGGAAGAATTTCACGTTTAGGGACTTCGCGACGACGTGGCATTTTTTCACCTCTTTACTTCAGTTGGTATTTTTTTACAAACACCGCGAGAGCTACGAAAGCTCTCACTTACTCGACCGGCACCAACCATTGGCGCTTAGGTCACTTTGCTCACACCATCTGCCTGATGACGGGAGCACCTGTTGTTTTGAAACGGTCATAACAAACTTCACGACGCGCTTCGATGGATACCAGCTTAGTGGCCAGCACCCGCGCCAATTACTTGACTTTTGGCTTTTTAGCGCCATATTTCGAGCGCGACTGCTTGCGGTCTTTGACGCCTTGCAAGTCAAGCGATCCGCGCACGATGTGGTAACGCACGCCCGGCAGGTCTTTGACCCGTCCACCACGAACCAGCACAACGCTGTGTTCTTGCAGGTTGTGGCCTTCGCCGCCGATGTAGGAGATGATCTCAAACCCGTTGGTCAAACGCACTTTGGCAACTTTACGCAGCGCAGAGTTCGGCTTTTTCGGCGTTGTGGTGTAGACACGGGTACAAACTCCGCGGCGCTGCGGAGAATTCTCCATCGCCGGGCTCTTTGACTTGATCTTTTCGACCTCGCGCCCTTGGCGAACTAATTGATTGATGGTTGGCATTGAAAAACGTCCCTAAACGTTTGGAAACTAAAGAAAACGATCTGACTCCAGCCGAAGTTTGTCGAGAAAAACGACTGTTTTCCTGAAATTTCCAGAAAAGCCCGTGAGTGTAGCAGTTCGCTTTTTTAGGCGCAAACTGAAAGTCGTTGTGAGGCGCGCACCAGCGCTGCGAATTACTTGATCCACAGGCGAATCGAATCCCAGGCGCGCCCTACAACGCCGGACTCTGCCACGGCCTCAAGCGCTACCAAAGGCACTTCAGCGACCGGTGCTGGGTTGTCCCCGACGCTGACTTTGAGCAAGCCCAAAAGCTGGCCTTTGATAAAAGGCGCGACCAGCGGGTCAGCTCTGGCGAGTTGGGTTTTGATTTGGGGGCCACGCCCAGTGGCCACCGCCACCACAATAGCCTTGGGCTGGCCTAAGCTGACGGTGGCCGACTTACCCTTCCAAATCGGCGGTGTTGCCACGGCTTGACCGGCGTCAAAGAGTTTGACCGCCTCGAAGGCGGTGTAGCCCCAGTTGAGCAGCTTTTGCGTCTCGCTGGCGCGGGCGTTGTCACTGGAGGTGCCCAGCACGATAGCCAGCAAGCGCCGTGCGCCCGGCGCACCAGCAGCGCCAAGGTTGGGAAAATCGCGCTTTGCTGTGGCAATCATGCAATAGCCGGCCGCCTCGGTGTGGCCAGTTTTCAGGCCATCAACCGTTGGGTCTCGAAACAACAAGGTGTTTCGATTGGTGTCGTTGGCTGCTGGGGTGCCGGGATACCGATACTTTTTAATGGCCGAGTAACCGATGTAGTCCGGAAAGTCGTTCATCAGCCGCGTCGCCAAAATGCTCAGGTCGCGTGCCGTCGTCGTGTGGCCGGCCACCGTCAGTCCCTCTGGGTTTTTGTAGGCGGTATTGTTCATGCCCAGGGCTTTGGCCTGCTCGTTCATGCGCTGCACAAACTGCTCGACCGTGCCGCCCACGCCTTCGGCCAGCGCCATGGTGGCGTCATTGCCAGACTGCACCACCATGCCCTTGATGAGGTCTTCCACCGGTACCTGCATTTTGGGGTCAATGAACATGCGGGAGCCGGGCATTTTCCAGGCGCGCTCGCTGACACTGAAGGTTTGCTTGAGCGTGATTTTTTGAGCTTTCAACGCGTCAAACACCAAATACTCGGTCATCAGCTTGGTTAAGGACGCGGGCTCGACTGGCGCGTCAATGTCTTTGGCGGCCAAAATCTGGTTTGCGGTGATGTCGAGCAACAGATAAGCGCGTGCGGCGATGTCAGGGGGTTGCGGTACAGCGCTCAGGCCGGCAGCAGCGGTTTGCGCCTGGGCAGTAGCTGCGGCCGGTGCGGCGGCTTTGCTGGCAGCGGTTTGCGCGAGGGCTACCGGCCCGATGAACAACGCCGCCATCGACACTGCGAAAGCCACAACGCGGGCATGAGTTGAAACGCTGCAGGCAGCCGTGGATGTCAGTTGCATAGTCAATAAGGGCTAAGGAGGTAATGAGTGCTGCCCACTAACAGCGGCAGGCACGAAGTGGGGCTTGCTTTTTTAAGTCGCAAGGCTCGGCAAGCAGTCGCTTCTCTGCTGTCACAGCGACTGTAGATGGCGTGTGACAAGGCCTTTGAGCAGTGGCAATTGTCCATGAAAGAAGTGCCCGCCACCGGGCACCACCGTCACAGGCAGTGCCTGCGGCCTGGCCCAGTTCAAGACGTCAGCCAGCAGCACCGTGTCGTCAAGCTCGCCGTGTACCACCAGTGTT
>JAYULP010000116.1:0-5499 GCA_043763445.1 Polaromonas sp. | reverse complement strand
CCGACCTCAAGCCGCTGTGGTGGCGCTTGGACACGACACCGCTGACGTTTAGAACCCCGGTCTGCCTGCTGGCAGCCGGGCTCGTCGCACTTGGGCTGCTGCGTGGCGAGCGGGCCCGATGGCTTAGATCGGGTGCGCTGGCTCAGGGGTTGTTTTTTTGCCAAGCACTGAGTTGCTTTTCAGCCTCGTCCTTGGTGATGCCTTGGCGCTCCTGGATTTTGCCCAGCAGCTCGTCTTTTTTGCCGGACATCACATCAAGGTCGTCATCAGTGAGCTTGCCCCACTGTTGTTTTATTTTGCCTTTGAGTTGCATCCAATTGCCTTCGATTCGGTCTTGATTCATGGTGTCGTCCTGCATAGGTTGATGAATCCGGCGGCGGTGCGGGGCAAGGCTTTGTAGCGCGCCTAGCGGCAGCATCGTCGTCGGGCTTGGCAAACTGTAAGACGCGCCGCACGCCGTTGCGGTAGTCCGGGGCAAAGCTGGCGCGTAGGTTTGCACCGCCCGGCGTTGTGATCACGCGCTACCGGGCACGTAAGGCGCGGCTCAGCAAAGCCACCGGCAACAAGCCCACCAGCACCAACGCTAGGGCGGGCAGTGCGGCTTCACCCAAGCGCTCGTCGCGCGCTAGCTGATAAGTCACCACGGCCAGCGTGTCGCTGTTGAAGGGCCGCAGCACCAGCGTAGCGGGCAGCTCTTTCATCACGTCAACAAACACCAGTAAAGCGGCCACCGCGACTGATTTTTTGAGCAGCGGCCAGTGCACCTTTGCCAGCAGGCCAGCGCCGCTGCAGCCCAGCATGCGCGCACTGTCGTCAAAGCTCAGTGGAACGCGCGAGTAGCCGCTTTGCAGCGTTTGCAGGGCAACGGCTGAAAACCGCACCATGTAAGCCCAAACGATACCCAACACCGTGGCAGTAAGCCAGTAGCCTGCGCCGGTTTGCGGCGCTTGCGATTGAAGCCAGCCCACCGGCAGCAGCAGTCCCACCACAATCACCGCGCCGGGAACGGCGTAACCCAAGCCGGCGAGGTGTACCGCCGTGCGGGCCAGCCAGGTTGGCTGGCGCCGCACCGCAAACGCCAGCGCCAGCGCCAGCGCAGTAGCCAGCACAGCGCTCAGCCCGGCCAGGTACACGCTGTTGACGGTCCAGCCGATGAATCTATCCCACAGTAAGTGGTCCCAGCCCAGCACTAAAGGCCGCAGCATAAACAGCACTGGCAGCGCAAAGCCCAGGGCAATCGGCAACGCGCACACACTCCATGCCAGCGCGGCACGCCAGCCGTGCAGTTGCACCAGTGCGGCGTCAGCTACCCCCGCCCTGGCCCCACGGCTGGCTGAAAACCGCATACGCTGCTGCGCGCCGTGCTCTAGCCGCAGCAGCACGGCTACCACGACAAGCAGTAGCGTGGCCAGTTGCGCGGCGGCCATGCGGTTGTCCATCGACAGCCAGGCTTTGTAGATGCCGGCGGTGAAGGTCTGGATGCCAAAGTAGCTAGCGACCCCAAAGTCGGCCAGTGTTTCCATCAATGCCAAGGCTACCCCAGCAGCCACAGCGGGGCGGGCCAGCGGCAGTGCAACCGTTCGCACGCGCCGGCCCAGCGGCGCACCCAGCAAACGGGCCGCCTCCATCAGGTGGGCCGCCCGTTCTGACAGGGCGGTGCGCACCAGCAGGTACACATACGGGTACAAGGCCACGGTAAACACCAGCACCGCGCCTGGCAAGCTGCGCACTTCGGGCAACAGCCGGCCCTGCACCGCAAAAAAGCTGCGCAGCGCTGACTGCAGCGGGCCAGAAAACTGTAGAAAGTCGGTGTAAGCGTAGGCCATCACATAGGCGGGCATGGCCAGCGGCAGCAGCAAAGCCCACTCAAACACCCGCCGACCCGCAAAGCTGAACAACGTGACCGCGCTGGCAGTGGCCATGCCAATCAGCCCTACGCCGATGGCCACGCAAGCGCACAGCACCAATGAAGTCCCGGCGTAGTCAGGCAGCACGGTTTGCGCCATTTCTCGCAAAATGCCCGCCGCCACCACATCAAACTGCAGCCACGAAAACCCGACAGCCAGAACCGGCAGGGCCAGCAGGCCAGTCACCGCCACCAGCATAAAAGGCGGCAGCATCCGGTAAATGAGCCCCAACAGGGGCAGCAGGCGAGTTGCAAGCGTCAAAAACATGGGGCCAATCAAAAAGGCGCGGGCACGGGCCAGACCAGCGTCGCGGCCGGTCAATGCAAATAAGAATTGTAATTACCTAGAATTGGCCATGTTTCTTGAAGTCTCTCACCTAAATGTGCGCTACAGCGGCCGTCAAAAACCGGCCGTCGATGGGGTGTCGTTGACACTGCAGGCCGGCGAAATTGGCGTGCTGATCGGGCCTTCCGGCTGCGGCAAAACGACGCTACTGCGGGCTGTGGCCGGGCTGGAGCGGGCCGGTGCAGGCACCATCAGTCTGGGCAGGCAGGTGGTCAGCAGCGCAACAGCACACACCCCCGCTGAGGCCAGGCGCATCGGTATGGTGTTCCAAGACTACGCCTTGTTTCCCCACATGAGCGTAGCGCAGAACGTGGCTTTTGGCCTGCACCACCTGAGCGGTGCCCAACGAGCCGCCCGGGTCAACGAGGTGCTGGCGTTGGTCGGGCTGCCGACGGCTCACCCGCGTTTTGCACACGAGTTGTCCGGCGGCCAGCAGCAGCGCGTGGCGCTGGCCCGGGCGCTGGCACCCCGGCCACGGTTGCTGCTGCTGGACGAGCCGTTTTCAAACCTAGACGTGGACCTGCGGGAGCGCTTGGCGCACGAGGTGCGCGGCATCCTCAAAGCGGCGGGGGCAACAGCGCTGTTTGTCACCCACGACCAGCTCGAGGCCTTCGCCATTGGCGACCGTATCGGTGTGATGCACCAGGGCCAACTGCATCAATGGGACGAGGCATACGCGCTGTACCACCGCCCCACCAGCCGCTTTGTTGCCGACTTTATTGGCCACGGCACCTTTGCCCCAGCGAAAATCCTGCAACGCGGCAGCGCGGTGGTGGTTCAAACGGTGTTGGGCGAGCTGGTGGACCTCCACGAATGCCCACTGCCCACGGCCTACCCTGACGGGCTGTGCGATGTGTTGCTGCGTGCGGACGACATCGTGCACGATGACGCGGCCCCAACCCAGGCACAAATTGTGCGCAAGGCGTTCAGAGGGTCCGAATTTTTATACACGCTGCGACTTAAAACCGGCGAGATGGTGATGGCCCACGTGCCGTCGCACCACAACCACGCGCTGGGCGAGTTCATTGGCATTCGGGCTGAAGTGGACCATGTGGTGACTTTTGCGCGGCAAGCGCCCTGAGGCTTTTTGAAAGCGCTTTGACCGGCCAAGACGATGAACCTTAGCGCCCGCGCAATTGCGCAATATCGCGCCGCAAGGCTTGCGCCCACTCGCGCCGATTGCGGCCGTGCGCCCGCTGGGGCTCGCCAAACATCACTACGGCGGTCAACGGCGGTGCCGACAGCGTGCGCCAAATCGAGCCGATAAGGGATTCATCGCCCACATAGCTCGGCGCAAAACTGATTGCGCCAGAAGCTGCATCCAAAAACATCAGCGCCACTGGACCAACGGGTGCGCTAGCGTCAATGGCTGACTGGATCAAATTAGCATGAAAGTCAAGCAGCTTCACACCGTCACCGGTTGTACCCTCGGGGAACACCGCCAAGATGTCGCCCGCCACCAGCCGCTCGGCCATGTGCCCCACGACACGGTGCGCGTCGCGGCGCGACTCGCGGGCAACATACAAGGTGCCTGCGCCGTCGGCAAACGTGCCTATCAGCGGCCAGGCTTTAACGTCTGACTTAGACACGAAACGGCAGTGCCCGGCCGCGTGCATGACCAAAATATCCAGCCACGAAATGTGGTTAGCCACCAGCAGCATCGGCCCATGCGGCGGCGGCGTTCCTTTGATTTGCAGCGTGATGCCGGCAATACGCAACATTTTTTGCGCCCAAACATTTACCCGCCGCTCCTGCTCAGCCACAGCGATGCGCGGGAACACCAGCTGAATCGCCGCGTACCCAGCACAGGCGTGCACAAACCCGCGCACAAACCGCCACACAACCGTCAGCAGTTTCATTGCCCGTGTGCCGCCTCAAACGCCACCTGCCCGGCCACCAGTGTGCAGCGCACTTGTGCGGGCAGTTGGTAGCCCATAAACGGCGTGTGCTTGCCCTGGCTGCGTAGCGCTGCCGGCGTGACGGTCCAGTCGCAGTGGGGATCAAAAATGCACAGGTCAGCTACGCCGCCGCGCACCAGTTGCCCAGCGCTGGCAGCTAGGGTGCCCAGCGAAGCGCCGAGCACGCGTGCCGGCTCACAGGTCAGCACGGCCACGGCGCGCATCAAGCCAGCGTCTGAGGCGGCCCCCCATTTACAGGCCAGGCCGAGCAGCAGCTCCAGCCCGGTCGCGCCAGGCTCGGCTTCGGCAAAGGGCAGGGTTTTGGCATCAGCGCCGATCGGGTGGTGGTCAGACACCAGCAAATCCAGCGTACCGTCAGCAAGCCCAGCTTGCAGCGCGTCGCGGTCACGCTGCTGGCGCAGTGGCGGGCTCAGTCGCATGCGGCTGTCAAAGTAGCCAATGTCCACATCCGTCAGGTGCAAGCTGTTGATGCTGACGTCAGCCGTAACCCGCAGCCCTTCAGACTTGGCGCGTGCCACCAGGCCAACGCCCGCCGCGCTGCTGACGCGGCACAGATGAATGCGCGCACCGGTGGCGCGCATCAGCTCGAAAATTGTGTGCAGCGCAATAGTTTCAGCTGCCACTGGCACGCCACTCAAGCCAAGGCGTGTGGCCAGCGCGCCACTGGCAGCCACGCCTTGGCCCAAATACACCTCTTGCGGGCGCAGCCACACGGTGTAGTCGAACGTGGCGGCGTACTGCATGGCCCGCATCAGCACCTGGGTGTTGGCCAGCGGCACTTCAGCCTGGCTAAAGCCAACGCAACCGGACTGGGTCAGCTGCAGCATCTCGGTCAGCGCCTCGCCCTTTAGGGAGCGGGTCAATGCCCCGAGGGGAAACACACGGGCGAGGTGCAGCTTTTCGGCGCGGAACTTGAGCATCTCGACCAAGCCGGGCTCGTCGAGCACCGGCTCGGTGTCGGGCGGGCACACCAAGCTGGTCACGCCCCCGGCCACCGCTGCGGCCAACTCGCTTTGCAGCAGGCCTTCATGCGCGTGACCGGGCTGCCGCAAGCGCGCCTGCAAGTCCATCAGCCCCGGCGCCACGATGCAGCCGGCAGCATCAATTACCTTGTTCGGGGCAAAGTCAGCCGCCCCGCCCGTTAGCGAGACGATACGGCCCGCTGCAATCGCGACGTCGCCAACCGCGTCCAGACCCGACGCGGGGTCCATGACACGGCCGTTTTTTATCAGTATTTTCATGGTGCTTCAAGCCTTATTGCTGTGCTGTTTTCAGGCTTCGTTGCCAGCGGCAATGCCCATTACCGCCATGCGCACCGCAATGCCGAA
>JAYULP010000115.1:0-5508 GCA_043763445.1 Polaromonas sp. | reverse complement strand
AAGCCATTTTGGCCCAGCCGCCCGGCACAGTACGCGGGCAGATCAGGCTAACTGAGCAGGGCGAGGTAATCAGCTCCAAATATGCCAACCCTGAAATCGGCCGACGCAACCTGCAAACTCTGGTCGCAGCCACGCTGGAGGCCTCACTGCTAGCGCCCACCAAACCCGCAGCACCGGTGTTTTTAGACACCGCCGCCGCACTGTCCACGGCCAGCATGGCCGCCTACCGCCAGCTGGTGTATGAAACGCCTGGGTTTACTGACTATTTTTTTCAGGCCACGCCGGTTCTGGAGCTGTCGCAACTCAACATCGGCTCGCGCCCCAGTTCTAGAAAAGCCCTGCGCACAATCGAAGACCTGCGGGCCATCCCCTGGAGCTTTAGCTGGGGGCAATGCCGATTAACGCTTCCGGGCTGGTATGGTTTTGGCAGCGCCATTGAGCAGTGGCTCAGCGCCAGCAGCACACCCAAAACCCACCAGCAGCGGCTGGCGTTGCTGCAAAAAATGTACCGCCAATGGCCGTTTTTCCGCTCGCTGCTCAGCAACATGGACATGGTGCTGGCCAAAAGTGATCTGGCACTGGCTTGGCGCTACGCCGGACTGGTCAAAAACGCACGCTTGCGCAAAACGATATTTACTGTCATCGAAGCCGAGTGGCACCGCACCGCTGCAGCGCTGGTACTGATTACCGGCCACAAACAGCGGCTGGCCGGCAACTTGTCGCTGCAGCGCTCGATCAAACACCGCTTTCCCTACCTAGACCCTCTGCACCATTTGCAAATTGAGCTGATTCGGCGGTACCGGCAGGCCAACGCAGCAGGCCTAGCGACGAGCAGCCCGGCGCAAGCCGACGACCGTGTGCAACGAGGAATTCACATTTCGATCAACGGCATTGCTGCTGGGCTACGCAACACCGGCTAGGGGCGCGGCACTGTAGGCTTTGTCCTAGACCAATTGCAGCGCCTTCTTATCGCGCAAACCCGCGCTGCCGCCTAAGCTTTAGTTCAGGAAGGGTTGAGCATTGGCAGCGCGCCAAAACGCAAGCGTTTCCTGTCACCACACAAAGCTGCACCATGGCAAGTCTTTATTACTGCTCCGCATCAGCTACGCAGTGCCCTGCAGTTGCTTTTTCGGGCTCAAGCGAGCTTCACAGCGACTTGGCCAGCCTGGAGCAGCACATGCACCATTGCGCCAGCGCGCAAGGAATACTCAGACGCCTTGAACAGGCGCTGCGCACCGCACACTCGCTGGTGTGTCCGCGCATTGTGACCCTCGCCGCCGGCACCACGCTGATGACAGTCGCAGCGATTAGCGTTGTGGTCGGCGTTATCGAGCTGTTGTGATCGCACGCAACTTTTACCCTTGTGGATACTCACTTTATTGGCAGACTTGACAAGCTCAGCCCTTACGCCCGACGCCTCTTAGTGCGCCCTGCACAGCGGGTGCAGCAGCCGATTCGCGCCGAATTGTTTGGTGCGCAGCGCTTTGAGGATCACGGCCGCAGTTTGGCGGCCGCTCAGCCCGTCAAACTAGCGCAGCCCAGCGGCTCGCGTGCAAGCTACCGCACCACTTTTTTTCCGCGGGTGCAGGAAAACATGGGGGCGTTGCGGCAGGCGTTTGACTACATCGCCGCTACCTCGCGCAGTGGCCACTACGTCACACCCGCAGCGCACTGGCTACTGGACAATTTTCACCTGATTGAGGCGCAACTGGCACAGGTCGAGGAGGGTGTTTCTCCACGTTACTACGCTGATCTGCCTAAGCTCAGCAACAAGCCGCTAGGCGGCCTACCCCGGGTGTACGGCATTGCCTGGGCCTATGTCGCTCACACCGACAGTGTGCTGGAGCCTGACCTGTTCACCGCGTTTTTGCAAGCTTACCAAGAGGTTAGCGAACTGACTTTAGGCGAGCTGTGGGCACTGCCCACCACCTTGCGGGTGGTGCTGCTCGAGAACCTGCGCCGCATGGCAGACCGCATCGCTTGCAACAAAGCGGCGCGCGAGCTCGCCCATGCAGTCTGGGAGGCGTCTAGCAAGCTGAGCACCGACGACCTCGACGAGCTGCTGGGCGCGCTAACCGAGCGCGGCCTGGAGCGTAGCTTTTTGACCCAGTTGTGGCAAAGCCTGCCTGACTGGCAGCGCGCTGTGCCAAGCGAGACTGCGCCGTCGCACAACGCGGTGCCAGCCTGGATTGCTCGGCACTGCCCGGATGCGCTGGACCTCATCGGCGAGGCACAAACCGCGCAGGTATCTGCCAATTTGACGGTGGGCAACATCATCACCACTTTGCGAATGATCGGCCAAGTCGAGTGGACGGAGTTGATTGAGCCCGTAAGCCGGTCACTGCAGGTGCTACGCTACTTGCCGAGTTTTTCACGGGAAAGCGAGCTCACGCGCCAGCAGATCACACAGGGCATGGAGCGGCTGGCGCGCACCCGTGGGCAAACTGAGCGCCTGGTGGCGCAAACCGTGCTGGCCCTGGCTACACAGCGCAACAACAGCGCTGCAGCCTGTACGGCGGGCTACTACTTGCTCGACGACAGCCCCGGGCGCGCAGCACTGCAAGCAGCGCTGAGCACATCGCCCGGCGCAGCCAACGCCGCAGGCGTGCCAATGTCAAAGCGGCAGGCTCGGCTACCCGCTCGCCTGACGCTGTTTGCGGCGGCCTGGCTCGCCGGGACTGCCGCGCTGCTGGTGTTAGCGGTGCATCCATTGCGTGGGCTGGACTGGACAGTGTGGGTTGCGCTGGCGTTGATGGCGTGGCCCGCCTCGGAGGTGGTGGCCGCCATCATGCACCGCCTGATTGCCGAGTCCACCCGAATCCGGCCGCTGCCTCGGCTAGACTTTGGCGCCGGCATTCCACAGGCCCACCGCACCTTGGTGGTGGTGCCGTCAATGCTGACGTCTGCAGGCTCAAGCCGCGCGCTGCTGCATCGGCTGGAGCTGCACTGGCTGGCCTGCCGTGAGGCGCATGTGCAGTTTGCGTTGCTCACCGACTGGGCCGACGCCGACGCCGCAAGCCTGCCCGGCGACGCGGTACTGCTGCAAGACGCGCTAGCCCAACTGGCAGTGTTGAACCAGCGCTACCCAACGCCCGACGCCGAACCCGCCCGATTTTTGCTGCTGCATCGCCCGCGCAGCTTGTCGGTGACGCAGCGCCGATGGATTGGCTGGGAACGAAAGCGCGGCAAGCTCGAATTGCTGGTGCGCCGCCTCGCCACTGGCAGCGCAAACCATGATGGCCAAAGCGCCTTTATGCCACTGGGTCGTAGCAGCGAGCTGGCCGAAAGCGTAGCCTACATCGTCACGCTCGACAGCGACACCGGTCTGCCGCCAGGCTCGCTGCGGGAGCTGGTAGCGATTGCCGCCCACCCGCTGAACGCACCCACCGTTGTAGCGGCGCAGGCCGGTTACCCAGCAAAAATCTCCCACGGCTACGGCATTTTGCAGCCGCGCGTGGCAACACCGCTGCCGCAGCCGGGGGAACGCTCGCCGTTTCACGCCATGTTTGCCGGCCAATATGGACTTGACCCCTACAGCAGCAGCACCTCTGAGTTGTACCAGGACATGTTCGGGCTGGGCACGTTTACCGGCAAAGGCCTGCTCAACGTGGCCGCGATGCATGCGGTGCTGGACCAACGCTTGCCAGCAGATTCGGTACTCAGCCACGATTTACTCGAGGGCAGTATTGCCCGCTGCGCGTATGTCGGCGACGTGGTGCTGCTGGAAGACTACCCCCACCACGCCGGTGTAGCGGCAGCGCGCATTCACCGCTGGAGCCGAGGCGACTGGCAACTGCTGCCACTCATGCTGCAGTCGGCCCGCTTTGGCATCGACGCATTGGGGCTGTGGCGCATGCTGGACAACCTGCGCCGCGCCAGCGTTGCGCCGATGGCGGTGCTACTGCTGGTGTGGGCTACATTTACCGGCGCCGTGCCGTTGCCGGTAGCGGTTGCACTGACCTTGGCAGCTTTTTTAACCGGGCCGCTACTCGGGGCATTGGCCGGTTTGATTCCTACCCGCCGGGCGATAGCCTGGGCCCACTTTTTTGACGTGGGCAGGCGCGACCTTGGCCGCGCATTGATGGCCGGTGTGTGGCAATTCAGTCAATTGTTCATACAGGCGCGGCTGCTGCTGGACGCCAGCTTGCGCGCGCTGTGGCGCATGGCGCTCAGCCGTCGTCAACTGCTGCAGTGGACCACCGCTGAGCAAGTCCAAGCGGCAGCCCACTACAGCTTGCTTTCATTTGTGCGCCAGCACGCTGACAGCACCGCGGTGTGTGTGGCCTTGGCTGCACTTGCCGCAGCCGGCCAACGCCCGGTGCTGGGCTCCAGCTTGTTTTTGCTGTGGGCGTGTGCGCCCGTGCTGGCTTGGTGGGCCAGCCGCCCGGTGCACACCCGGCAAGCCCCGCAGTTAACCCAGGCTGACGAAGACTATGCCCGACAGCTGGCACACCAGACCTGGTCGTTTTTTGAAAACGTGGTCGGCGCAGACGACCATTTTTTGCCGCCTGACAACCTGCAGATGGAGCCTGAACGCACGGTTGCCCACCGCACCTCACCGACCAACATCGGGCTGTATTTGCTGTCAGTCGCGTGCGCCCGAGAATTCGGCTGGATCACCACGGACGAGTTAATTGACCGGCTGCGCGACACCCTGGCCAGCATCGACCAATTGCCCAAGCACGACGGCCACCTGTACAACTGGTACAACACCCAGACCCTAGCGGTGATGGAGCCCGCTTATGTGTCCACGGTGGACAGCGGCAACATGGCAGGGCACTTGCTGGCGACCTCACAAGCTTGCACGGCACTGATGCAGCAGCCGGCGTCCAGCGCCAGCCAGTCGGCTACGCTGGCAGTGCTGGCCGACCATTGCACTGAGCTGTGCATGGCGATGAACTTCAGCGGTCTCTACAACGCCCGGCGGCATTTGTTTCACATCGGCCTGCGGGTCGATGCACAGGCGCTGGACGCTAGCTTCTACGACCTGCTAGCGTCCGAGTCGCGGCTGACCAGCTACCTCGCTATTGCCAAGGGCGATGTGCCACGGCGGCACTGGCAAGCGCTGGGTCGCTCGTTTTTAAGTGTGGGGGTCATGCCCGGCTTGAAATCATGGTCAGGCTCCATGTTTGAGTATTTGATGCCGTCCTTGGTGATGACCGAGCCGGAGCAAGGACTGCTGCATATTTCGGGCCTCGCCGCCGTTCAGGAACAACAAGCGTTTGGTCGACATCAAAACCTGCCATGGGGCATTTCCGAGTCGGCTTACTTTGCCCAAGACCACACGCTGGCCTACCAGTACTCCCCGTTTGGCGTGCCGCGCCTGGCGCTGCGCCGTACGCCCCCGACTGACCGCGTGGTGGCGCCCTACGCCAGCGTGATGGCCATGCCCTTCGCGCCTGTTCAGGCGGTGGCCAACTTGCACCGGTTGCAGCGGCTGGGGGCACGCGGGCAGCTA
Organism: Polaromonas sp.; assembly: GCA_043763445.1. Classification (GTDB taxonomy): domain Bacteria; phylum Pseudomonadota; class Gammaproteobacteria; order Burkholderiales; family Burkholderiaceae_C; genus Polaromonas. The sequence goes on along the minus strand of JAYULP010000115.1, from coordinate 50 downwards.
GGCTTTATGGACGCGGTGGACTTCACCGTCTCGCGTCAGCCGCAAAGCAA
>JAYULP010000114.1:0-5513 GCA_043763445.1 Polaromonas sp. | reverse complement strand
CGTCGCCGCGGCCCAGCAGCACCCGCACGGTAATTTCACTTTGCTTCATCACGCGCTGGCCGTCGGCTTCGGCGTAGCCCAGATGACGGCCACCGTTTTTGGCCACCAGCACATTGTCGAGGTACAGCTCGATCCGGCTCACATCCAGATCGTCGATACCGGCGTTACCCACCGCTGCCAAAATGCGACCCAGGTTGGGGTCACTGGCAAAAAAAGCTGTTTTCACCAGCGGCGAATGGGCAATAGCGCAGGCAACTTGGCGGCATTCTTCAGCAGTTTTTCCGCCCTCAATAGTGATGGTAATGAACTTGGTGGCACCTTCGCCGTCCCGGACAATGGCTTGGGCTAGCTGGCGGGCAATGTCCAGCATTGCAGCGAACAGCAGCTGGCCCTCTGGGTTGTCCAGGGACGTTAAAGCAAGGTGCTGCGCTTGGTGTGTGGCAATCACCACGAAGGAGTCGTTGGTTGAGGTATCGCCGTCTACCGTGGCGCGGTTAAAAGAGCCTTCCGCGAGCCGCAACGCCAGCTCGCCCATCAGGCTTTGCGGCACACAGGCATCGGTTGCCATAACGCCAAGCATGGTTGCCATATTGGGGCGAATCATCCCCGCACCTTTGCTGATACCGGTGATGGTCACAGGCACGCCGCCCAACATAATTCGGCTAGAAAACGCCTTGGCCACGGTGTCAGTCGTCATGATCGCCTCTGCCGCTTGGCCCCAGTGGTGGGGTGCAGCGTTGGCAATGGCGGCGGGCAAGCCAGCGACAATGCGCTCATGGGGCAGGGGCTCCATGATGACGCCGGTTGAAAACGGCAGTACCTGTTCAGGCGAGACATTGAGTTCTCGGGCCAACGCAATACAGCTGGCGTGCGCACGGGCCAGTCCGTCTTCTCCAGTGCCCGCATTGGCGTTACCAGTGTTGATCAAGACAGCGCGAATACCGTGGCTTTTGCCCCTGTTTTTGGCCAAATTTTCGCGGCAAATTTGCACCGGTGCAGCGCAAAAGCGGTTTTTTGTGAACACGGCGCCCACCGCTGCGCCCTCATCTATTAGCAACACAGCCAAGTCCTTGCGATTGGCTTTGCGAATACCCGCCTCGGTGACACCCCAGCGCACGCCGGGCACCGGGTAGAGGTTCTCGGCGGGGGTAGCGGTTAAATTAACAGGCATATGGGGCTCCAATAGTGCGGTCAAAACACGAGCGCGTCAGCCACCGACGAGCAAACAGGTGACCGATAAAAGCAGTGAAAAGGCGCTCGCAGCTAATCAGCTCAACTTGCCGTGGCAATGCTTGAACTTTTTACCGGAGCCGCACGGACACGGATCATTACGGCCCGCGTGTTGCATGGCATTGACCTGCTCTGCAGTTAAAGAAGTGCCCGACTCGGCGGCATCGGCTGTGACTTGCACATCGCCGGTTTCTGTTGGCGCGGTGTAAGTGATGTGGGCAATACTTTCAGCGCGACTCTCCAGCTCATGCGCAGCTTCGTCCAGCTGCTCACCGGACTGGACTTTGACAGTCATCAGCACTTTGGTCACTTCGTTTTTCACGCTGTCCAGAAGTTGGCCAAACAGCTCAAACGCTTCGCGCTTGTACTCCTGCTTAGGCTGCTTTTGAGCGTAGCCACGCAAGTGAATGCCTTGGCGCAAATAGTCCAGTGCGCTCAGGTGTTCGCGCCAGTGGGTGTCAATGCTTTGCAGCAGCACCATGCGTTCAAACTGAGTAAAGTTTTCCTCGCCAATATTGTCGACCTTGGCGGCAAAAGCGGCGTTGGCGGCTTGCACAACTTTTTCTACTACTTCCTCGTCCGTGATGGCCGCGGCCGACTCCAGGTCGTGCTTTAGCGCGAGCTCGACTTGCCAGTCGTCGCGCAAAACGCGCTCAAGGGCGTCAATATCCCACTGCTCTTCGACGCTTTCAGCCGGCACATACTGACGCGTCAAGTCAGTAAAGCAGCCCTCCCGCAGCGACTCGATCTGGCCCGACAAACTGTCTGCATCCATGATGTCATTGCGTTGCTGGTAGATCACCTTGCGCTGGTCGTTGGACACGTCGTCGTACTCCAGCAGCTGCTTTCGCACGTCAAAGTTGCGCGCTTCGACTTTGCGCTGCGCCGACTCGATGCTGCGGGTGACGATACCGGCCTCAATGGCTTCGCCGTCCGGCATTTTCAGCCGTTCCATGATCGACTTCACGCGATCACCCGCAAAAATGCGCATGAGCGGGTCGTCCAAGCTCAGGTAAAACCGCGACGAGCCAGTGTCGCCCTGCCGACCCGAACGGCCACGCAGTTGGTTGTCAATGCGGCGCGATTCATGCCGTTCGGTGGCAATAATACGCAAGCCACCCAGGGCGAGAACCTGCTCATGCTCGTCTTTCCACTGCCCACGAAGGCGCTTAATTTCGATTTCCTTGGCGCTGGCTTGCAGCGTCTCGTCAGACTCGACCGCTTCAATTAACTTTTCTACATTGCCGCCCAACACGATGTCGGTTCCACGGCCAGCCATGTTGGTGGCAATCGTGATCATTTGCGGTCGACCGGCCTGCGCCACGATGTCTGCTTCGCGGGCGTGTTGTTTGGCATTGAGCACCTGGTGCGGCAAGTTTTCTTTGTCTAGCAGTTGGTCGATGACCTCGGAGTTTTCAATCGACGTGGTGCCCACCAGCACCGGCTGGCCGCGCTCGTAGCATTCGCGAATGTCTTTGATCGCTGCCTCGTACTTTTCCCGGGTGGTCTTGTAGACACGGTCAAGCTGGTCTTCACGGCGGCTGATGCGGTTCGGTGGAATCACCGTTGTCTCAAGCCCGTAGATTTCCTGAAACTCAAACGCTTCGGTGTCCGCCGTGCCGGTCATACCGGCGAGTTTGTTGTACAAGCGGAAATAATTTTGGAACGTGATCGATGCCAGCGTCTGGTTCTCGGCCTGAATTTGCACCCCTTCTTTGGCTTCAACCGCCTGGTGCAAGCCGTCGCTCCAACGCCGACCTGACATCAAGCGGCCGGTAAACTCATCGACGATCACCACTTCTGCGCCACTGTCGCCCTGCTGCACCACATAGTGTTGATCGCGGTGGTAGAGCAAATTTCCGCGCAATGCGGCGTACAGGTGGTGCATGAGTGAAATGTTGGCCGGGTCATACAGCGTTGCGCCTTCCGCAATCAGGCCCAGCTTATGCAGCAACTGCTCGGCACTCTCGTGGCCTTGTTCGGTCAAAAACACCTGCCGGGTTTTTTCGTCAATCGTGTAGTCGCCCGGGGATGTAACGCCTTCTCCCGTGCGCGGGTCAGCTTCACCTTGTTGCTGGGTCAGCAAGGGCACCAGCTTGTTCATGGCGATATACATCTCGGTGTGGTCTTCGGCCTGACCACTGATGATCAAAGGCGTTCTGGCCTCGTCAATCAGGATCGAGTCGACCTCGTCGACGATGGCAAAGTTCAAACCGCGCTGAACGCGGTCCGCCACCTCATAGACCATGTTGTCGCGCAAATAGTCAAAACCAAACTCGTTGTTGGTGCCGTAAGTAACGTCTGCTTGGTAGGCCGCCTGTTTGTCCTCGCGCGGCATATTGGGCAAATTGATGCCAACCGTCAAACCAACAAAGTTATAGAGCTTGCCCATCCAGCGCGCGTCGCGGCTAGCCAAGTAGTCGTTGACCGTCACCACATGGACACCCTTGCCGGTCAGCGCATTGAGATACACCGGCAATGTGGCGGTCAGCGTTTTTCCCTCGCCGGTACGCATTTCGGAAATTTTTCCGTTGTGCAGTGACATCCCACCCAGCAACTGCACGTCGAAATGACGCATTTTCATGACGCGCTTGCCGCCTTCTCGCACCACAGCGAATGCCTCGGGCAGCACCTGCTCCAGTGTCTGGCCAGCACTGATGCGGTCTTTGAACGACTGCGTTTTTCCCCGCAATTGTTCGTCAGTCAGTTTTTCGTACTCCGGCTCAAGTGCATTGATTTGGTCAATAGTTTTGCGGTAAGTCTTGAGCAGCCGGTCGTTGCGGCTACCGAAAATTTTGGTCAGGATGTTGGAGGCCATACGTTCAGGGCTGCGAAGCCAGCAAAAATAAGCGCGGGCAGCAGCCGATATCCCTTAATTAATACGAGCTTTGGGTGTGTGCACCAGCAGGGGCTTCAACTGGGCTAAACCCTCTGAGTTTAACGCTGTGCAACAGCGAGTTCACTGGCCAAGTCTGTACGCCCGGCGGTGGAGGTAACTTGCCGCCTAGCGCAAAGGCTTAATCGCTGCCTAGCGAGCGGCCGCAAGACGCCCCGCCACTTATCGGCCTGCGCGCAACATTTTTTGGGATGCTGAAAAGCATTTCACATCCGCACCTTTGAAGGCGGGCACGGCCCGGCTAAGCGCCGGTACTGCTGAGCGCAACAATTTTTTGGTCGCGTTTGACCAAATTGCCTTTTTCAGCCTGTACATGCAAGGCTTGGCCATGCGGGCAAGCCCGTTGTTGCCACAGTTGGCTGCGCGTATGTCGCCTAAGGCACATTTGCACTGCCGTGTGACCACTGCGCCAGCAACAGCGGCGAGAACAAAGCTGCCGTTGTCGGCGCAGAAATCCAGCCCACAAGGCAACGCAGGCCGGCCAAAAACAGCATTTAGAACACTGCACATCACCGGCTGCTGCGCTGGGATCATCAAACTTTTTTAGCTTGTTAACTGAAAAGACGTCACGCGCGGGTCGTCATCAGGTCAAGCTGTTGGCCCACTGGCCCACTGGCCCACTGGTCCCCTAGTCTGTCAGCCGGCCAAAACCGTCAAGCCTAGCTTGCCGCGGCAAACTTAACAGTACGGTGCCTCTGGTCAGCGCACCGCTGCGGCTTAGCTGTTTTTTGACGAGTTGCTTGCCAGTAAGCCCTGAAATGCGTTCGTCAAGTGCTTTGCGCTGCGGACTTAAACCGCGCCCTGATGGGCCGCTTGACCACGGCGTCAGTGCTCTTTTGCAGCAGCCAGTCCCGCTGCGCCGACTCATCGCTTACCAACAGTTGACCAACGCGCCGCCAATGATCTGGCCCCCCATCTGCTTTTGAGAGATGTCTAGCAGTAACGCCCTACAGCAACCCGCACCAAAAACCAGAGCAGCGGCAATGGCTGCGACCATCGAAGTCGAGGCACGACGGCGGGTAGCCCAACTTCGAGCCAGTGCTGCGTCCGTGATAATCCTGCAGCACTGCCGCCTTCCTCGATTTTCTTTTTAAGCGGCTGTTAAGGCGTCTGCGTCAGGTAAATATTTTGAACACATTTCGGCGGCTCCCACTTGCAGTAAGCGCACTACAAGCAGCTGAAAGCGCGCCGTCATTGGCAAAATTGGCGGTGCTAGTTCAGGAGTCCAGCGCTAGGCTTCGGGCTATTGAAGCGGTGCTGCCAAGCGCCCTTCAACATGCTATTCAAGCCGGTCCGCTTGACAGCGAGAGCTGGTGCCTCGTGGTTAGCAGCACCGCAGCAGCAGCCAAACTTCGGCAGCTGATCCCACTCATTCAAACTCAGCTGA
>JAYULP010000113.1:0-5517 GCA_043763445.1 Polaromonas sp. | reverse complement strand
CCAGTTTTTTTGAGCTGGCCTTAGCGCGCATCAAAGCCGCGCTCATCTCGGTGGCAGCTGCAAGGTTGATACGCACTGACTGGCCGGCGTGCCAATAGCTGGAGATTTGGAGTACTGCTGGGCCGCTCAGTCCGGTGTGGGTAAACAGCAGGTCTTCAGCAAACACTGCGGCTTTTTTGCGCTGTTTAGGCGTTGCGTCTGTAGCGCCGGTTTCCACTAACACTGGAAGTGCCAGCCCAGCGAGTTGAGCAAAGGGCGCCCAGCTGTTGCCATCAAACGTGAGCGGCACCAAACCGGCGCGTGGCTCCACCATGGGCAGGCCAAACTGGCGAGCCAGGCGGTAGCCAAAGTCCGTCGCGCCAATCTTGGGAATCGACAACCCACCGGTTGCGACCACGATTTGGGCCGTTTGGATGGTACCCATGCTGCTCATAATTTCATAGCTGCTCATGCAATATTCAAGCGGGCTTGACACCGAGTAGACGATATTTTCGATATGGCAAGGCTGCCAGCGGGTCACGCCGCCTTTGGCGCACTCGGCCAGCAGGACGTTGATCACGTCTTCGGCCGAGCGGTCACAAAACAGCTGGCCTTTATGTTTTTCGTGAAAGGGCACGCCGTGGGCGGTCAGCAAAGTGGTGAAGTCTTGCGGGGTGTAGCGTGACAACGCGGAGCGGCAAAAATGCGGGTTGTCGCTTAAAAAATTAGCGGGTGTGGCGCCCATATTGGTGAAATTGCATCGTCCACCGCCTGAAATACGGATTTTTTCAGCAATTTTTTCACTGTGGTCAATCACCAGTACTTTCAGACCCCGTTGGCCCGCTACGCCGGCACAAAACAGACCCGCGGCCCCGGCACCGATTACCACCACATCAAATTTTTGCGCTTGCACTGAAGTCATGAGGCAAGTGTAGTCTCGGGTTTTTTCGCATAATAATGACATTTGACCGTGTCACTAAACGCTTTTCGACAAAGCAACTGGCGAAGTGATGGCCAACGCAGGGAGTGCAAGAGATGAGTTTTCTGTCAGATTTGAAAAGTCAGGCCAGCGCGCTGCAGCTTCAGCAACACGGTGTGCAGCACGACATGGCCAGCAATCTGCGCAGTACCGAGCTGGCTTGTCAGCTCACGCTGCGTTACTTGCAGGACTTGTGTGTGCAGCTTAACGTCATCAGGCCAGCCGCGGTCGGGGTTTACAGTTTGGACGGCAAGCTGGCCTTTCCAGCCTTGGTGTTGGCGCAGCTGTGCTGCGACGCGCGTCGCAAGGCGCTGCGCGACCACGAGGTATTTAGCTACATCGCCGTGGGCTGGGACCTGTTGCCGGCGTCTGGCACAGCTCAGGCGGTGCGGGTTAGCGTGAATTTCCCGCCCGAGCTGGCGCGTGTAACGCAGCGACTTGCGGCTGGGCAGGTGGCACACGAGCGCAAGGAAGTGCGTCACCCGCAGAGCCAAAAGCTGCAGTCGTATGTATTTGAGTGCGTGGGCCAGGCTAGGGGCTCCATCACCGTGACGCCTGAGCATGACACCGCACAGCTGCACTTTAGGCTCACTGGGGTGGGCGGCTTTGAGGTAATTCAGCTGGCGTTCCCAGCCGTTCGGGTCAACCAGGCGTTGCTCGATGAACTCGCAAAAAAAATGGTCGGCCAACCCAGTCGGTTTGGCGCGTGACTTTGCTCAGACCTGCCGCGCCGGCGCTGCTGAGCGAGGCGGATATTTCCCGCATCGTCGAAATGGCGTGGGAAGACCGCACGCCGTTTGAAGCCATTGAGGCCCAGTTTGGCGTAAACGAGTCGGCTGTGGTGAGCCTGATGCGCACGCACATGAAAGGCAGCTCGTTTCGCATGTGGCGAAAACGCATGGCTGGCCGCGTTACCAAGCACGCAGCGCTGCGCTCGCCCGAGATGAACGACAGCAATCGTCAGCAAGCCAAGCACCGCATCGCCCAGCGCTGATCAGGCAGCGCAGTAGTGACTTAAGCAGCGCAGTGGTGGCACAGCAGCGCCGCAACTGTCAAGCCGCGCAATTGCCGCCGCCGATGCACCCATTGGCCTGCTGCTTAGCCGAGTTGCTGGCGATCTGCTCGCACGCTACTACCCAGTGCACCCAGACCCTGCAGCACATCTCCGACGACCATCACGCTGGGGCTTTGCAGTTGCTCGCGTTCGATAGTAGCGCGCAGCGCGTCCAGACGGGTGACCGCATGGCGTTGCGTCGGCAGGCTGACGTTTTGAACAATGGCCGCTGGCGTGTCAGCCGGCAGTCCGTGCAGCAGTTGGTCCTGAATGTGCTGGGAGCTGGTCATACCCATGTAAATTACCAGCGTCAGGCGCGCGCGTGCTGCCAAGGTAGCCAGGGCAGCCCAGTCGGTGTCGTTATCTCCGGGCTTGGCGTGGCCGGTGACAAACACTACCCCATGCGCATGCCGGCGGTGGGTCAGAGGCACACCCAGCGAGGTCACAGCGGCTAAGCCGGCAGTGATGCCGTTCACTACCGTTACTGCAATGCCGGCGGCGCGCAAACTTTCAAGCTCTTCGCCACCACGGCCAAAAATAAACGGGTCGCCACCTTTCAAGCGCACTACCGCGTCGCCGCCGCGCACCGCAGTGACCATCAGTTTTTCAATGAAAGATTGCGGCGTGGACTTGCAACCCCCGCGTTTTCCTACGTATACGATGCGCGCAGCTGGCGAAGCAAACGCCACGATATCGGCGCTGACCAAGTCGTCTACGAACAACACGGTAGCTTGCTGGATGGCCCGAAGCGCTTTGAGCGTTAGCAGTTCCGGGTCACCCGGCCCGGCCCCTACCAGCGTGCAACTGCCAGTGAGCACCGCGCAGGCTGACGTGCTGCGCGCACTTGACGTAAGAACATCGTTTGGGGGCGGCGCTTTGACGGGGTGTTGGGTCATGTGGATAAGCTCATACGCGCCGGGGGTGAGGCAGGGCTTTTGCAAGCGGCAGGTGTAGCCACTAGCGTCGATAAGTGCAAGATATGTTCTACCTGTTTGGCGATGGACTCTGGCACCGGTTGCTCGCCAGCCATTACGGCGCGAATGTAGCGCGCTGTGGTGATCGCGTCAGTAGTTTGCGGCAGCAGCGGCAGGCCAGACAAGGTGCCTGCTTGCGCCGCCTGCAGCAATACCCGCTCGCCGTGGATAAAGCCGTCCATTTGCGGCAGGCGGCGGGCGTCGGCCACGCCTTCGCCCTCTGTGCCGCGTAGCAACAGGGCATGGCTGCGGGTTAGCGTCAGTGTCTGAGCCATCGACACTGCATATTCGGGGTGGGTGTAGCTGCTCACCACCAGGCACGGCCCAGCGCACGGGCTCATCAGCTTGACCAGGCTGTGCGCCGGGTTACGCAAGCCCACCACACGCCGAACATCAAGCAGGCGTTTGAGTGCGGGGCACAGCAGCTCGGTTGGCGCAAAAACCAGCTGCCCAGGCGCTATTGATTCAATAGCTGTACACGCAATAAAATCAAGGGCATTCAGCACTTCTGACACAAAAACACGGCTGGACTCAGTGGCTGTGCCGTGGATCAGCACGCCCAAGCCGTGACGTGCTAGCAAGAGCCCCAGCAAAGGCGTGAGCAGTGGCAACTTGCGCGCACCGTTGTAGCTGGGCAGTACCACCGTGACGCCTGTGCCTGCCGGAACCTTGGTTAGCCGCTGGTGTACTGCGTCCAAAAAACCCGCCATCTCGTCAGGCGTTTCGCCCTTGATGCGCATAGCCAGACAAAACGCGCCCACCTCCAGGTCGCAGGCGTTACCGTCCAGCACCTGGCCAAGCAAGTCGCTGGCCTGGGCGCGGGTCAGGGCGCGTGCGCCGTCCTTGCCACGGCCTATTTCCTTGATGTAGTGACTAATTCCCATAGCGATATTGTCCGTGATGCTTGACGGCGGTGTTCTTAGCGGCGCCCTCGCAGCAGCTGGGCTTTACGCTGGCCGCCAAACCGGAATCGTCAAACAGCCGGTTGCGTGCAGGGCTTCAGCCAGAACTTGGTCTGACTATTGCCCGACTATGGTCTGAATATCACCTGAATCTCGCGTGTGCCGACCTGCCAACTAAGCCCGGGCAGACAAGCGCCGCCGGTTGCGCGCCCCAGCGCAAAGCGCCTTCAAGCGCCGCCGGTTGCGCGTTGTCCGGGCCGGCCGCGTACCTGCGCAGCCGTGGCTGCGTCGCTCAAGCTCAAACAAGTGCATGCCAGCACACACAGCGTTGGCACCGCTGTGTTGGCCATCAGGCGGTCGGTTTGGGCAGTAAGCGCAGGCAGCTTTGCACCGGCAACCTGCGGGCTTCACTTCAAAAAGTCTGACTGCTGCGTGCTGCACTTCAGTTTATTTTGTGCTGGCAGGGCATTGCCCTAGCGCCGCCTGCTTTGCTCGCGCTAAACAGGCGTCGCTAGGGCTCGATGGCCTTGCGCGCATCGCGCGACCTGCGCTAAAGGCTTGCTGATTTAGCGCTGTGAGATGAGAAAAATATTTTTCGCCGGTTTGTACTGCGCTTGCCGCAGATTCAACCGTGGCCCGTGCCCGCGCGCTGAGGGCGCTGCGTTTAGCGCGTTTTCATGTTTGTTTCACTGAGCTGGCTACGCCACGTTTAAATTGAAATAACATGGCACCCGCTCGGGCTGACATTGTTGCCTTGTCACTGCCAAACAGTGCTTTTGCGACGCCTTTGACCGACAAATTTTTAACCCAATTGGAGTACGCCATGAATAGCCGCCGCCATTTCATTCGACAGGTCAGTTTTGCAGGTACCGCCCTGATTGCTGGTCAATCTTTTGCCCAAAACCCAATGGTTGTGGAGACCGACGGACAAGCTACCGCCCTTGGCTACAAAGCGGACACTACTAAGGTCGACAAGGCAAAGTATCCCAAACACCTGGCTACGCAAGCTTGCAAAAACTGCCAGCTTTATGCCGGCAAAGCCGCCGATAAGGCCGGAGCTTGCCCGCTGTTTGCGGGTAAGCAGGTGGCACCGGGCGGCTGGTGCAGCGCTTGGGTGATGAAAGCAGGCTGACAAGGTGGGTCAACTCCCCGCAGCCGGTGAGCGATGCAACGCCGCCCTTGTGCGTTCAGTGGCAGGGCAGCTTTTTTGTATCCTGTCCTGCGCGCCCAGACCGTGCGGCTGTTGAGCTGCACTTGGCGTGAGTAGAAAAGTCAGGTAAGCATTAGGCTTTTGACATGGGGCGTTGGGCAAGGTGTAGAGCCAGTTTTATTTGGCTTCGAGGGCCGACCCCACGCCTTCGATTGCAACCAAAGCCGACCGGCCCACCGACGGCTACTGCCAGCACCCAGCCTTGGCAGGCTCAGTACACTGCAGCGACTGCCCGGGCTGTTGAAGCCCTGGCTACACAACGACTCGCTGAGCCGTACCGTCGCTAAGCCTTCGCTGGCCTGCTGATTTGGCCTTCTGATTGGCCTCTTGAGATAACAAAAATAGCTTTCCCGGCTCGCCCTGCGCAAACTCGTATGGTTTTTTGTGTGCTTTGCGCTCGACAAACTCAGCGCGCACGC
>JAYULP010000112.1:0-5529 GCA_043763445.1 Polaromonas sp. | reverse complement strand
CGGCGAGCCAGCGCGCCTCAAGTAAAGCGGTTTGAACCGTTACATCACGGCTAGCTTCGTGTAGGCAGTCGTACACCGTGCGCACACTAGAGCCGATTTCTAGGCCACTGTCCCAACAGCTGCCAATAAAGCGTTCAATTTTGGCCTTGAGGTCTGGCGCAACAGCGTCTTGACAGACATCGGGCAGCAGCAGGAGCACATCCACATCGGAGTGGGGAAACAGCTCGCCACGGCCGTAGCCCCCCACAGCGACCAAGCAAGCGTCAGGCGGGAATGTTTCTCGCTGCCACAAAAACCGCAGAGTCGCATCGGTATGCCGGGCCAGCTTTTTGAGCAGGCTGTGCAAGCCCCGGGTGGACGCGCCACTGCTGGCTAGGCTCTGAAAAAGGGCGGTTTTACCAGAACGATAGCGCTCTCGCGCCAGCACCAGATCGGCCGCCACATCGCTCATATGCTGTGGGTGTGGTTTGGCAGACGCGAGGGGCGTGGACTCGCCGCGTCAAGCCGCTACAGCACTGGCAGACAACGCGGCAGCACCGCTGGTAACGAAAGCTGGCACCGGTGGACTGCCGGCTGACACTGTTAGCACTTCGTAGCCCGTTTCAGTGACCAAAACGGTGTGTTCCCACTGCGCCGACAGCGAGTGGTCGCGTGTGACGATGCTCCAGCCGTCCTTTTCGGGTCCATCCTTGATGTCGCGCTTGCCGGCGTTGATCATCGGCTCAATGGTAAAGGTCATGCCAGGCTTGAGCACTTCCAGCGTGCCAGGGCGGCCGTAATGCAGAACTTGCGGGTCTTCATGAAACTTGTTGCCAATGCCGTGACCGCAAAACTCGCGCACAACAGAAAAGCCCTGCTTTTCGGCGAACATCTGGATGGCATGGCCCACGTCCCCCAGCCGCGCGCCGGGTTTGACCTGCATGATGCCGTGCCACATTGCGTCATACGTCACAGCACACAGACGCTTGGCAGCAATAGACGCCTCACCGACCAGGTACATCCGGCTGGTGTCACCGTGCCATCCATTTTTGATAACCGTGACGTCGATGTTGACAATATCGCCTTTTTTGAGCGGCTTATCGTTTGGTATGCCGTGGCAGACCTGATGGTTGACCGACGTGCACAAGGACTTAGGGTAGGCCGCATAGCCGGTCGGCTGGTAGTTCAGCGTTGCCGGTATCGTGCCCTGCACCTGGGTCATGAAATCGTGGGCTAGCCGGTCAATCTCATTGGTTGTGATGCCAGGGTTGATGAACGCAGTCAGGTAGTCCAGCACTTGCGAGGCGAGTTTTCCGGCTATCCGCATGCCTTCGACGCCTGCAGCATCTTTGAATGTAGTCATGCCCGCAATTATCCCACTGCGCCGGCTGGCTTGCAGGGCGCGTGGGTCTGGCTTGCATCCCACCCCCGCGCGGGGGGCATGGACGACAGCGGGCTGATAAAATCAAAGGTTGCTCGGCCTGTGCAGCGCGATGTTGTCGGCAGTATTGACTGACTTCGCGCCGTGCCGCCGCTACTCCAGAAAACATTATTTAGGCCGCCGTCCGTGACCCTGCACTTAACGACTTTTGAGGGTGAGACCCATAGCATCAATGCACTGAGCGACTTTCGTGTGCAGCAGTTACTGCCGCGCCTGCAGTCGGTCTGCGACAAAATCATTGATGTCAAAGCCCGGTTCGTACACTTTGCGGCCACTGACGCTGCGCCCAGCGACATATTAAAAACGCAGCTTGCGGCGCTGCTGACGTATGGCGAGCCCGCTGTTGACAGCGCTGCCAAAGCGGGCGAGGGTGCGGTTTTCATTGTCTCGCCGCGCTTTGGCACCGTGTCGCCCTGGGCGTCCAAGGCTACTGACATTGCGCGCAACTGCGGCCTGGCCATCAAACGAATCGAGCGCGTCACCGAGTATTGCGTCAGCGTCAAGCCCAGCTTATTTGGCAAAGCCACTTTGACCCCTTTGCAGCGCGGCCAAGTCGCAGCGCTGCTGCATGACCGCATGACCGAAAGCGTGATGACCGAACGCAGCGATGTCGCCGGGTTGTTCACCGAGCTGCCGGCGGCAGCGCTTCAAACCATTGATGTGCTCGGCGGCGGCGAAGCCGCGCTCGGGCAGGCCAACACTGAGTTTGGCTTGGCACTGGCCGGCGACGAGATTGCGTACTTGGCTAGCGCTTTCACCCAGCTGCAGCGCAACCCAACCGATGTGGAGCTGATGATGTTTGCGCAGGCCAACAGTGAGCACTGCCGCCACAAAATCTTCAATGCTGACTTCACGATTGATGGCGTGGTGCAGCCCAAAAGCCTGTTCGGCATGATCCGTCACACTGAGCAACAAAGCCCTCAGCACACGGTGGTCGCTTATTGCGACAACGCCTCGGTGATGGAGGGCGGCCTGGTTCAGTGCTTTGGGGCCAAAAATACAGCCGAATCAGGCGATGGCCCGCGCAATGATTGCTTGGACAGCTATCAAAAATATAGTAAAGCAGATGGCGTGCTGATGCATGTTTTGATGAAGGTGGAAACGCACAATCATCCGACTGCGATTTCGCCTTTTCCCGGTGCATCGACCGGTGCCGGTGGCGAGATTCGGGACGAGGGCGCCACTGGACGCGGCTCCAAACCCAAAGCCGGATTGACGGGCTTTACTGTGTCCGCCTTGTTTGACGCCGAAGGGCAGGGCTACGGCAAACCGCAACATATCGCCAGCGCGCTGCAAATCATGACCGAAGGCCCGTTGGGCGGCGCGGCGTTTAACAACGAGTTTGGCCGTCCGGTATTGACAGGTTATTTCCGCGAGTTCGAGCAAACCGTGGCTGGCCAGCGCTGGGGCTATCACAAGCCGATCATGATCGCCGGTGGCCTCGGCACAATTGATGCCGGGCTGACGCACAAAATCTTGTTTCCGGCCGGTACCTTGCTCATACAGCTGGGTGGTCCCGGCATGCGTATTGGCATGGGCGGCAGCGCCGCCAGTTCAATGGCCGCCGGCACCAATGCCGCCAAACTGGACTTTGACTCGGTGCAGCGGGGCAACCCAGAAATAGAGCGTCGGGCACAAGAAGTTATCAACCAATGCGCGCAGTTAGGCCAAGCCAGCCCGATTCTCGCTATTCACGACGTCGGCGCCGGCGGTTTGTCGAATGCTTTTCCCGAGCTGGTCAATGACGCTGGACGGGGAGCCCGCTTTGATTTGCGCTGCGTACCACTGGAAGAAAGCGGCCTGAGCCCCAAAGAAATTTGGAGCAACGAAAGCCAAGAACGCTATGTGTTGGCGATTGCGCCGAACTCGTTGCCACAGTTCACCGCATTTTGTGCGCGGGAGCGCTGCCCGTTTGCGGTGGTCGGCGTGGTCACGGCTGAGCGCCAGCTGGTGCTTGCCGATGTGGACGGCCCAATGCCAGTGGACATGCCAATGAGCGTGTTGCTTGGTAAACCGCCCAAAATGCACCGTGATGTCGCCGCGGCTGCGGTGGCGGTAGCGCCGTTTGAGCTCACCGGCGTGGACTTGCAAGCCCGCTGCATTGCTGTGTTGAGCCACCCCACGGTAGCGTCAAAACGGTTTTTAATCACCATCGGCGACCGAACTGTGGGCGGCATGACCCATCGGGACCAGCTGGTCGGGCCATGGCAAGTTCCGGTGGCCGATTGCGCTGTGACATTGGCCGACTACCAAGGCTTTGCCGGGGAAGCGATGAGCATGGGCGAGCGGACACCGCTAGCCATCACCAATGCCGCTGCCTCAGGCCGCATGGCGGTGGCCGAAGCCATCACCAACTTGCTGGCCGCACCGATAGCGTTGCCGCGCGTCAAGCTGTCGGCTAACTGGATGGCGGCCTGCGGCGAGCCAGGCCAAGACGCCGCGCTGTACCAGGCTGTCAAAGCAGTGGGCATGGAGTTGTGTCCCGCGCTGGGGGTGTCGATTCCCGTGGGTAAAGATTCGCTGTCCATGCAAACCGTCTGGAAGGACGAGGCAAACCACAACGAGGTGAAAAAAGTCACCTCACCAGTGTCGTTGATCGTTAGCGCCTTTGCCACACTGGCCGATGTGCGGGGCACCCTGACGCCGCAACTCAGCCGCGATGAGCTCGACACCACGTTAATTCTTATCGACCTGGGCCATGGCCAAAGCCGTATGGGTGGCTCCATCTTGGCGCAGACCTTGCAGCTCGAAGGCGGTGCGGTGCCGGACCTTGACGATCCGCAAGACCTGGTTAATTTGGTCAACGCCATCAACGCCTTGCGCACGCAGGGCCACTTGCTGGCCTACCACGACCGCAGTGATGGCGGCTTGTTTGCCTGTGTGTGCGAAATGGCGTTTGCCGGCAACGTCGGCGTGGCGCTGAACATCGACATGCTGCTGCTCGAGGGTGACGGCATCACCGACAGCCGTATGGACACGGGCGACAGCAAAAACTGGGCATCACAAGTCGGTGCGCGGCGCGACGAGTTGACGCTCAAGGCGCTGTTCAATGAAGAGCTCGGCGTGGTTATCCAAGTAAAAACCGCCGTTCGCAATGACGTCATGCAGGTGCTGCGGCAGCACAGCCTGAGCAAGTTCAGCCACTTCATCGGAAAAACCCGCCCCGAGCAAGCCGCTTTGACGGTGGGCAAAGGTGAAATTCAGGTTTGGCGCGACACCAAAGCCGTCTTCAAAGCCCCCCTGCCTGATTTGCACCAGGTCTGGGATGCTGTCAGCTGGAAAATTTGCCAGCAGCGCGACAACCCGGTGGGCGCCGATGCTGAGCATGCTGCCAAAGGCGAGCTGGCCGACCCTGGGCTACATGTTTACCTGACGTTTGATCCGGCCTCTGGCCCCCAAGCACCGGCACTGATGCTCAGCCGCCCCAAAGTGGCCATCCTGCGCGAGCAAGGTGTGAACTCACATATCGAGATGGCCTACGCCTTTACTCAGGCTGGGTTTGATGCGTTTGACGTGCACATGACTGACCTGCAAACCGGCCGGGCTCGCTTGGCTGACCTGCAGGGTGTGGTGGCTTGCGGCGGATTCAGCTACGGCGACACGCTGGGCGCTGGCGTCGGTTGGGCCCGCTCGATTACCTTTAACGCGCCGCTGTCAGAGCAGTTCAAGGCATTTTTTGCCCGAACGGACACTTTCGGCTTGGGCGTGTGCAATGGCTGCCAGATGTTTGCCGAACTTGCCCACATCATCCCCGGTGCTGACGCGTGGCCGCGCTTCACCACCAACCGCAGCGAGCGTTTTGAAGCGCGCTTGAGCCAAGTTGAAGTGCTGGAGTCCCCAAGCCTGTTTTTCAAAGGCATGGCCGGCAGCCGCTTGCCAATTGCGGTGGCCCACGGTGAGGGTTATGCCAACTTTGACCCCTCCCGCGGCGGACGCGGCAAGCCCGGCCAAGCCATTGCGGCAATGCGCTTTACCGACCATCGCGGCTTGCCCACCGAGGCTTATCCGGCCAACCCTAATGGCAGCACCGGCGGACTGACCGCTGTAACAACCGCTGACGGCCGCTTCACTGCCATGATGCCCCACCCCGAGCGGGTGTTTCGCAACAT